>NZ_JAMYSY010000005.1:0-215200 GCF_040322175.1 Mesorhizobium sp. M0185
CCCGCGTTCCGCCGGATGCTGACGCGCGCCCGTGCCGGCCTCGGCTCCGACATGGCGGGCGACGACGCATGGCAGGACGTCTCGGCGCGCGCCTCGCTGCTGCCCGAGGACATGCAAGGCGTGTTCATGATGATCGCTCGCGCCGCCAAGGAGGGCTGGCCCTGCCCGAGCGACGCGGCAATCGCGCGCGCCTACGGCTCGCACTCGCTACGCCGCGCCCGGCGCCTGCTGACCTATATCGAGGAGCAGGGCCTGATCGTCTGCCAGCTTGATGGCACTGGAAGGCGGACAGTGACGCTGGTGGAGCTGGCCTGGGCGACGGCGCCGGGCGATCCGAATGCGGCGGAGGCGGAGCAGGGGAGGGTGGCTGTTTGATTGGGGTGGTTTAGGCCAAAACTGACGTTACTCAACATCAGCAAAGCGCCATATCCGGACCTTGCCAGTGATGCCGTGAATGTTAAGTCTCGGCTCCGATGCGGACGTTCCGCCCGAGTTCAAAGACTGACCGCGACCGTTCTGCGGCCTTCGCATCGATAGCGCCAATGAGCGGCGTCCCACATCCCACTCCTTGTGTCCATTGGGAGGGATCGTTGTGGACCAAGCCCTACTACCCAGGCTTGTGACGAAGCCGATCCAGCGCGTCTCGAAGTGCATTGGCGGCATCGCCACGCTCGTCAGGGGACATCAGCTCCGGTTCAAGTTCCAACCTGAAGTGCGGCAGCTCGGTTCGAACAGCACGACGAGCGGCCGCCAGATTGGCCTTCAGATCGATGACGCGGTAGGTGGCGACGGGATAGGCGATCCCCTTGACCTGGACTTGCCCCAGTTCCTCACAGTCGATTGCGTCCTTCACTTGCGCAAACGTCTCGTAGGAAATGAGGATGGCCCCCGGCGGCGCCTCCTGCTCCAGGCGCGAGGCGAGATTCACGGCGCCGCCGATTATCGTGTAGTCCATCCGGTCCTCGCTGCCGAAGTTACCGACGGTGCAGTAGTCGGTATGGATGCCGATGCGACAGCGCAGCGGTGTTTCGATCCCCATGTCCCGCCAGACTTCGGCAAGCTCGCTAATCCGCTTTTGCATTGCAAGTGCCATCTGCGCGCAAGCCAGCGCGTCCTCCTTGACGCCGCGAGTCTCGGGATCGCCGAAAAACATCAGGATCGCGTCGCCGACATATTTGTCGATCGTCGCGCCGTGATCCGAAGCAATTTTCGACATTTCCGTCAGATAGTGATTGAGGAGTTGGGTGAGATCCTCGGATTCCATTTTGTCAGTGGTCTCGGTAAAGCCGGCGATATCGGAGAAGCATATTGTCAGTTTCTTCCGCTGGCTGGCGATCCTGACCTCCTGGCGGCCGGTGAATATCGAGCGATACACCTGGGGCGCCAGATACTTCGCCAGCTTGCTGGAAAGCGCCTCCAGAACCACGGATTTCTCGGCGAGGTTCTCCTCCCTTTGCTTCAGCTCAGTGATGTCCGAATAGACGGCGACCGTGCCGCCGGCGCTGATCCGCCGCTCGCTGACCATGACCCATCGCCCGTCGCCTCGCCTCTGCACCCAAGGTTCGCCAGGGTTGCGGTGCCGCGAGAGGCGCTCGGCGACCCACTCCTCGACCCGCCCCTCGGCGTCCCTGATGTAGCCGCGCTCAGCGGATCGGCGAATGATTTGCTCGAATGTCGTGCCGGGCGTCAGTTCGGTCTCCAGACCGGTGTAGAGCAATTCGCGGTAGCGGCTGTTGCTGAGGACGAGCCGGTCCTCCCAGTCGTACAGAGCGAATCCTTCGGAGATGCTTTCGATGGCATCGATGAGCCGCTGACGAGCTTCCGCAACGTCGCGCAGGTTCTTTTCCTCGACCTCGACAGCAGTATCCCGGAAGAGTCTCAGCGCTTCGGCCATGCGCCCGATTTCGTCGCTGCCCGCGGCTGGCAGCGGCGCACGAAGATTGCCCCCCGCAATCGCGAGCATGCCTTGGCTCACGGCCCCCAGTCGGGCGAGGAGGCTGCGGTCGACATAGAGCCAGACAACCAGAACCGAACTCAGGAGGCTGAGAAAGGCGGAGCCGAGTACAACCGCGGTGCCGTAGCGCTGGACGAGCGCCGCTTCGCGACCGGACGCAGCGATCTCCTGATCTGCCGTGGCGACCAGGCGATCGACGCCAGCGGTGAGATTGCGCGACAGTCGATTGTTCTCGGCCAGAAGCCTTTCGCCCTGTGCCAGGACAGCAAACTCGTCCTCCCGCACCTTGGAGATGCTGTCCTCGCCGTCGGTCAAACCCCTGAACTCGTCAACACGCTGCCGGAAGCGGGTCCGCAGCTTTTCGTCGATCTCCGTGGAAACCTTTTCAAGAGCAGTGAGCGAACGGCGTAGCGGAAAAAGGATCAACGCCAGGTCGCCCGGCGTCGGCGCGTTCGCGACCTTCACCAGCGCGTCGTTGACCGCCGAGATCTCCAGCTGCGCCTTCTGCTGGGGAATGTAAGCCGCAATCGCCTGGACCAGGTCGGCCATCGCCGCTGCGCGTCGATCGGGCGACAGCGACGTGTCGGCCGCGACCGCCCGCCATTGCGGGAGCCTGGAATCCATTACTAGGATGCCGGTGGCCACAAGGCGCTGGCTTCCGGTCGTCGTCGCGGCGAGGCGGTTCAGGAGCTCCTCCTTGCGGGCGACCACGTCGAGCCGGGCGACAACAAGAGAGTCGAGCTCCTTCAGGTTGCGCCTCAGAACAATCGCGGCTTCCTCGATCTCGGCCAAAGGCACTGTGCCCAACGTGGCATCCCGGAGGTCCGTGCGCAGGGCCTCGAGGCGGGACATCTCGAGCGCGACGGCAGCCGAGACCTCGCTGTGCTGAGCCCTGCTTGTCGCTGCTAGCACCGATGGCGCGGCAGCAGCGACCCGTTCGGCCTGGCGCGACAGCTGGAGGGAGGCGAGCGCCGACGGCACTCGATCCGTGGTAATTCGGTCCACGACGTCGCCAACCTGGAGGAAGGCATAAAGCGCCGCAGCGGTTGCCAGCACCGCAAGGGCGCTGATCCCGAAAAAGGCGAGCAACAGCCGGCCGCGTATGCCGAGGCGTTCAAGCTCGGCGAGTCGGAACAGTCCGGCCACACTGGTCTGCATCAGACTAGACATCTCAGCCGGCACGCCGGCGATCAGCGAACCCTATTCAACCGGCACGTACTCTCCGCCGCGCCAGACGTACCAAACCCAACTCTGCTTCGTGAGGTCGCCCTTGTCGTCGAAATCGACCCGGCCGATGACGGTGTCGAATTCCTGTTCGTGCAGTGCCGCAATGATGGCCTTCTGCTCCAGCGAACCTGCCTTCGAGACTGCCTGGGCCCAAACCTGGACCGCGCAGTAGCTCAACAGCGTGTAGCCCGCGGGTTCGAAATTCTCCGCACGGAACTGCTCAACGACCGCGGCCGCTTCGGGGCTTCGCCTCGGGTCCGCCGGGAACGTGAAGAGGGTCCCCTCCGCCGCGGGGCCGGCGATCAGGGCAAATTCCTCGGTCGCCAAAGCATCTCCGGATATGAGCTGAACCGTGTAGCCACTGTCGTGTGCAGCGCGAGCAATCAGCGCAACCTCGGCATGATACCCTCCCACATATAAGGCGGAGACGCCGGCGGTCTGCAACGTAGCGACCTCGGCCGAATAGTCGTCCTTCCCGGGAATGTATGCGTCGTAAACGGCCTCAGTCACGCCCGCTTGTTCAACTGCTTCCTGGTCTCGTCGGCGAGACCCTTCCCATAGGTCGAATTGTCGTGGAGGATCGCAATCTTCTTGTTGCCCCAGCGATCGGCAAGGTAGTTGCCGGCGATGAAACCTTGCGCGTCGTCGCGGCCAATGGTGCGAAAGACATTGGCACGGCCCTGTTCGGTCAGCTGCGGATTGGTCGAGCCTGGGGATATCTCAACGACGCCCGCCTCCTCGTACACTTTTGATGCGGGGATCGAGGCCCCGGAGCAATAATGCCCGACGACGAGCACGACCCCGTCAGCCACCAGCTTCTTGGCGGCCGCCACAGCTTGCTCGGGATCGCAGAAGTCGTCGACCGAGATGAGCCTCACCTTCTGGCCGAGCACGCCGCCCGCCGTGTTGACGTCGGCCACTGCCATCTCCGCGCCGCGCTGTCCCTGCTCGCCGATCCAGGCGAGCCGTCCCGTCATCGCAGCCGAGACGCCGATCAGCACCTCCGCCCGCGCGGAGCTGAACACGGCCGCGAGAACTAAGATCGCTATGGCGATGATGCGGTGCATGTGTGCACCCCCTTAACTGTAGCTTACGCCAATCCCGTCAAAGCCGACAGCCCCTTCGGCAAGCGCGACTGTCTCGGGCTGCTATTGCAGCGCACACCCAATTTGGCGAAGTAATCATACACTGGATTGGCGTGTCATAACTTCGTTCGCTGAGGTCGGAATCGCGCGCCAAATCCGGACGTTACCACTGACCGGAGTGAGCGTCGTGATTGGGTCAAAGCAGCCCCCCGCCTCAGCTTCCCCCTATCTCTCCTCCACAATCCGCAAATAAGCCGCCGTCACAAACAGCACGATTAACCCAAACAATATCCACCACGCCCCTTCCGGCATCTGCAAAATCGTCAGCAGCGTCGTCAGCGCGGTGGGGATCAGCGCCGTTGATTGATTGTGCCGGTGCAGGCGCCGCGGCCGCCGAAGATCGAGGTGCCGCCGACGACGGCGGCGGCCACCCAAGGCAGCACCAGCGGGTCGGCGAGCGACGGCCTTGATCAGGCCGATGTAGTGCAGTGCCGACGAGCACGCTCGAGATAACGTAGAGCGCCGTGATCACCTGCCAGCAGCGTACGCCGGACAGGCGTGTTGCCCGTTCGTTGTCGCCGACCGCCCCAGCACCACCGCCGCGACGCTGGCCGTCGCGTCCAATTCCTCAGGCGACGCCTGGACGCCGGCATTGTTTCCGTGAATCTCGGGATGCCGCATTGCACAATCGTCTCGCCTGCGCAAAATGCGGCATGATCCGCAAATCCCTCACTGTCCTGGTGATCGATGAAAACCACATCCGCGCTTCGATAATCGAAGCGGGATTGCGGGAGGCTGGGCATCAGCAGGTCACGGTCATCCACGACGTCGCCGGCATCGCGCGACGGATCGCCGAGATCGAACCCGACGTCATCGTCATCGATCTCGAAAATCCCAACCGCGACATGCTCGAAAACATGTTCCAGCTTTCGCGCGTGGTGAAGCGGCCGATCGCCATGTTCGTCGACCGCTCGGATCAGGCTTCGATCGAAGCCGCGGTGGAAGCGGGGGTATCAGCCTATGTCGTCGACGGCCTGCGTCAGGAGCGGGTCAAGCCGATCCTCGACATGGCGATCAGCCGCTTCAACGCCTTCTCGCGTATGGCGCGCGAACTGGAAGAAGCCCGCAGCGAGTTGGAGAGCCGCAAGGTGATCGATCGCGCCAAGGGCATCCTGATGAAGTCGCGCGGCCTGTCGGAGGACGCGGCCTACACGCTGCTGCGCAAGACCGCCATGAACCAGAACCGCAAGATCGCCGAGATCGCCCAGAGCCTGGTAACGGCGGCAGGCCTGCTGGATCCCGAGGAGAGTTGAGAATGGCGGCCGAGCACCGGATCAATGCTGGCTTCATGCCGCTCTTCGACAGCGCTATCCTTGTCGCGGCGAAGGAAATCGGCTTCGCCCTGCGCGAAGGCATCGACCTGACGCTCAACCGGGAAACGTCCTGGGCCAACATCCGCGACCGCATCGCCATCGGCCATTTCGATCTGGCGCACATGCTGGGGCCGATGCCGATCGCCTGCAATCTGGGGCTGACACCGCTCGCCTCCGATACCGTCGTGCCGTTCTCGCTCGGCCTCGGCGGCAATTGCGTGACGGTTTCGAACGCGGTCTGGGTGGGCATGGCCGCGCACGGCGCCCAACCCGATCTCGATCCGGCGCGGGCCGGCAAGGCGTTGGGAGCGCTGATTCGTGAACGGGTGAATGCCGGCGGCGATCCGCTTCGCTTCGCCGTCGTCCATCCGCACTCCGGGCACAATTATGAATTGCGCTACTGGCTCGCCGCCTGTGGCATCGACCCGTCGCGTGAAATCGAGATCGTCATCGTGCCGCCCCCGTTCATGGCCGACGCACTCGCCGCCGGCAGGATCGACGGCTACTGCGTCGGCGAACCCTGGAACAGTGCCTCGGTCGTCGCGGGCACCGGCCGTATCGCCACGGTCAAGGCGGCCATCTGGAAGACCAGCCCCGAGAAAGTCGTCGGCGTGCGCAAGGCATGGGCGGAAAGAGAGCCGGACGCGCTTTCAGCCCTGCTGCGTGCGCTTCATCACGCGGCGCGCTGGTGCCAGGATCCGGCAAACCGTGACGAACTCGCGGCCCTGATGGCGCAGCCGGCCTTCCTCGGGCTTGCGCCGGCGCTGCAGATGCCGATCCTCAGCGGCCATCTGGCGCTCGGCGGCGGCGCCGAACTCAGCGTCGGCGACTTCTTTCTGCCCTTCGGCAAGGCGGCGAACTTCCCGTGGAAGAGCCATGCGCTGTGGTTCTACACGCAGATGGTGCGCTGGGGGCATGTCGCGCACACGCCGGAAAACCTCGCTATTGCCCGCGACTGCTACCGCCCCGATCTCTACCGCTCGGCGTTGAAGCCGCTTGGCGTAGCGCTTCCCGGTGCCAATGCCAAGGTCGAGGGCGCGCTGAAGGCCGCGACTCCGGTCGGTTCGGCGGGGGCGAGCCTGGTGCTCGGTCCCGATGGATTCTTCGATGGCCAGATCTTCGATCCCGACGAGATCGACGCCTACATTGCCGGCCAGAAATTGGCGCGCGCCGAAGTCTGATCATTTCGGCGGCATTCTTGTGAGCTGCACAAAAAATGTGCGTGCAACTGCTAATGAACAATCTTTGGCTTGCTCGCCCAGCGGGCCGGCGCGCCGACGATTTTGGCATGTCGTTGATCTCGTTGATGTTTGTCATCCATTCCGAAACTGGCACGGTTCCTGCGTTGCAATAGGCAGACTCTTCTCGGGTCACGGAATAGGCGTCCAATGGCGGGCGCTACAGGCAACGCTGCCGCTCAGGTCAACACGCGATCCCGGATGGACGGACGCGCGCGGCCTGGCCGGCGGCTTTTTTGTTTTGGTCGAACACGCAATCGACGGCGCCGATCCCAAGCCGCGCCCAACCGGAGATGACGATGACGAAACGCATCAAGAGCCATTCCGCCCAAACGGCGATCAGCCGCCGCGATTTCCTGAGGATCAGCGCGGCCACCGCGGCAACGCTGGCCGCGGCGCGTGCGCTGCTGCCCTCCGGCGCCTATGCGGCGCCCGCCGCGCCGGAAGTCACCGGCGCCAAGCTCGGCTTCATAGCGCTGACCGATGCGGCGCCGCTGATGATTGCCAAGGAGAAAGGCCTGTTCGAGAAATTCGGCATGCCCGATGTCGAGGTGCTCAAGCAGGCCTCCTGGGGGGCGACGCGCGATAATCTGGTGCTCGGCGGCGAAGCCAACGGCATTGACGGCGCCCATATCCTGACGCCGATGCCTTATCTGATGCACACCGGCAAGGTGACGCAAAACAAGCAGCCGCTGCCGATGGCGATCGTGGCCCGCCTCAACTACGACTGCCAGGGCATTTCCGTCGCCCAGGAATATGCCGGCACCGGCGTCGGCCTCGACGCCTCAAAGCTGAAGGACGCCTTCGCGGCCAAGAAGGCCGCAGGCAAGGAGGTGAAGGCCGCCATGACCTTCCCGGGCGGCACGCACGATCTTTGGCTGCGCTACTGGCTGGCCGCCGGCGGCATCGATCCCGACAAGGACGTATCGACCATCGTCGTGCCGCCGCCGCAGATGGTCGCCAACATGAAGGTCGGCAACATGGACGTGTTCTGTGTCGGCGAGCCGTGGAACGAGCAACTCGTCCACCAGGGCGTCGGCTTCACCGCCGCCACCACGGGCGAGCTATGGAAGGGGCATCCGGAAAAGGCGCTCGGCCTGCGCGCCGCCTTCATCGACAAGTATCCGAACGCCACCAAGGCGATCCTGATGGCCGTCATGGAAGCCCAGCAATGGTGCGAAGCCAAGGAAAACAAGGACGAGATGGCCGCCATCATCGGCAAGCGGCAATGGATGAACGTGCCGACCGCCGACATAATCGGCCGCCTCAAGGGCGACATCAATTACGGCAATGGCCGCGTCGCCAACGGCACCGATCTCTACATGAAGTTCTGGCAGGGCGGCGTGTCCTATCCCTTTAAGAGCCACGACTCCTGGTTTCTCGCCGAAAACATACGCTGGGGCAAGTTCGCGCCGACCACCGACATCAAGGCGCTGGTCGACCGGGTCAACCGTGAGGATCTGTGGCGCGAGGCGGCCAAGGATCTTGGTGTCGCCGCGGCAGATATCCCGGCCTCATCATCGCGCGGCACCGAAACCTTCTTCGACGGCAAGATCTTCGATCCGGCCAACCCGTCCGCCTATCTCGACAGCCTGAAGATCAAGGTGTCGGCCTGAGCCTGACATAGATGCGCGGCAGACGGTGGCAGCGCCGCCTGCCTTGCACCTGCCGCCAAGGAGTTTTTCGAGAAATGTCTATCCAAGCCATCGAGGACCGCAAGGTGAAGCCGTTCCCCGCACCGGCCAAGCCCGCCGAAATCATCGCCTTGACCGCCAGGGCGCGGCGCCGCTTCGACCCGGCCGCGATCGCCGCCAAACTGGCCAGCACGCTGGTGCCGCCGGTCATCGTCATCACCATTATGCTCGTCGTTTGGCAGGTCGCCTGTTCGTCGCCCACAGCCAGCCTGCCACCGCCGAGCCAAGTGTGGAACGAGGCCTATGACCTGATCGCCCACCCGTTCTTCGACAATGGCCCGCAGGACATCGGACTCGCCTGGCGGGTGCTGATCTCGCTGCAGCGCGTCGCCATGGGCTTCGGCCTGGCAGCAATCGTCGGCGTCGCGCTCGGCGCGCTCGTCGGCCAGTCGATCTGGGCGATGCGCGGTCTCGATCCGGTCTTCCAGATCCTGCGCACGGTGCCGCCGCTCGCGTGGCTGCCGCTGTCGCTGGCGGCGTTCCGCGATTCCAGCCCGTCGGCGATCTTCGTCATCTTCATCACCTCGATCTGGCCCATCATCATCAACACCGCGGTCGGTGTCCGCAACATCCCCGAGGACTACCGCAACGTCGCCCGTATCCTCCGGCTCAACCAGTTCGAGTTCTTTGTGAAGATTATGGTGCCGGCGGCCGCGCCCTACATCTTCACCGGCCTGCGCATCGGCATCGGCCTGTCGTGGCTGGCCATCGTCGCCGCCGAAATGCTGACCGGCGGCGTCGGCATCGGCTTCTTCATCTGGGACGCGTGGAACTCGTCGCGCCTGCCCGACATCATTGTCGCGCTCGCCTATATCGGCGTCACCGGTTTCTGCCTCGACCGCCTGGTCGCGGCGGTCGGCGCCTTCGTCACCCGCGGCACAACGGCAAAGTGAGGAGAGGGACGATGACGGCCTATCTGAAACTCGACCACATCGACAAATCCTTCGCCCGCGGCAGCCAGGTCAGCGACGTGCTGAAGGACATCCGGCTGACCATCGACAAGGGCGAATTCGTCTCGATCATCGGCCATTCCGGCTGCGGCAAGTCGACCTTGCTCAACCTGATCGCCGGCCTGACCAAGGTCTCGGCCGGCGCGGTTCTGCTCGAAGACAAGGAGGTCGATAGTCCCGGCTCGGAACGCGCCGTGGTGTTCCAGAACCACAGCCTGCTGCCATGGCTCACCGTCTACGAAAACATCAATTTGGCAGTCACGAAGGTCTTTGGCCGGAGCAAGAGCCGGGCCGAGCGGCATGAATGGATCATGCGCAATCTCGATCTCGTGCAGATGGCGCATGCCAAGGACAAACGTCCGGCCGAGATTTCGGGCGGCATGAAGCAGCGCGTCGGCATTGCGCGCGCGCTCGCGATGGAGCCGAAGATTCTTTTGCTCGACGAGCCGTTCGGGGCGCTCGACGCGCTGACCCGCGCGCATCTGCAGGACGCGGTGATGGATATCCATTCGAGGCTCGGCTCGACGACGATCATGATCACTCACGATGTCGACGAGGCGGTGCTGTTGTCCGACCGCATCGTCATGATGACCAACGGGCCGGCGGCCACCATCGGCGAGGTTCTTGCCGTGCCGCTGGCCCGGCCGCGTCGGCGCATCGAGCTTTCCTCCGACCGCACCTTCCTGCGCTGCCGCGAGGCGGTGCTGAAATTCCTCTACGAACGCCACCGCTTCGTCGAAGCCGCGGAGTAAGGCCATAATTGGAAACTCGTCATCATCATTGGCAATCTGCATCGGCAATGGGCAATCTACCGCATTGCACAAATATTATGCTGCTGTGCAAGGCATTTTGACTAATCTTTGATCCGCTGCCGAGCTTGGTCAAAAGTCGCGCGGCTGCGGTTCATATTGATTTCATTCGATAATTAAGAGCGCTGTCGAATTGGCACGCTTCCTGCTTTTCAAAATGTAGGTCCGCAAGGGCCAAGTGACACGGCGTCCAATGGCGGGCGCCACAGGCAAAGCTGCCGCTCAGGTCCACACGCGCTCCCGGAAGCCCGGACGCGAAGACCTGGCCGGCGGCTTTTTTGTTTTGATGCAATCGACGGCGCTGGTCCCAAGCGGCGCCCAACCGGAGACGACGATGACGAAACGGATCGGACCTGGCGCGTCCCTCGCGGACTTCACGCGCCGCGATTTTCTGGCCGTCAGCGCGCTGACGGCGGCGCTGTTCACCGCCGCGCTCCTCCTCTTTCCCGCCGGCACCAAGACTGACGGCAAGGGTCTCGAAGTGACCGCGCAGAGGTCGGTTTCAACCAGTTCGCCGATGCTGCGCCGCTGACAGTCGCGAGCGAACAGACAAGGGCGGTGCCTCCCACGCCGCAAACCGGAGCCAGAAAATGACCGCAAATCTCCCAGCCGCGCCCAGCCAGGACAGCGCTCCCCGGCAGGCGCTTGTGATGTCCACCATCGCCTTCACCGTCTGCTTCGCGGTGTGGACGATCTTTTCAATCATCGGCGTGCGCATAAAGCAGGAGCTGGGGCTGAACGAGACGGAGTTCGGCCTGCTCGTCGGCACGCCGATCCTCACCGGCTCGCTCGTGCGTATGGTGCTCGGTGTCTGGACCGACCGTTTTGGCGGACGGCTGGTATACACCGCGACCATGCTTGCGGCGGCGATCGCGACCTTTCTGCTCGCTTTTGCGCACAGCTACGGGCAGATGCTGGTCGCTGCGCTAGGCGTTGGGCTCGCCGGCGGGTCCTTCGCCGTCGGTGTCGCCTATGTCTCGCGCTTCTTCCCGGCCGGCAAGCAGGGCACGGCGCTTGGCATTTTCGGTGTCGGCAATGTCGGCGCCGCGGTCACCAAGTTCCTGGCACCGTTCGTGCTTCTCTCCTGGGGCTGGCAGTCGGTCGCGCTGATCTGGGCGGCAGCACTCGTCGTCATGGCCGCCGTCTTCTGGTTCACGACCGGCGACGATCCGGTCATCCGCGAGCGCCGCGCCGGCAAGGCAGCGCCCGCGAGAAGCTTCTTGCAGGAATTCGCGCCGCTCAAGAACCTGCAGGTCTGGCGCTTCGCCTTCTATTATTTCTTCGCCTTCGGTGCATTCGTGGCGCTCTCGCTGTGGCTGCCCCGCTACCTGATCGGCGTCTACGGCTTCGGGCTTGCGACCGCCGGCATGATCGGGGCGGCCTATTCAATTCCGGCAAGTATTTTCCGCGCCTATGGCGGCGTGCTTTCCGACCGGATCGGCGCCCGCACCGTGCTCTACTGGACCTTCGCTGTCAGTGCCGTCGCGACTCTCGTTCTGTCTCTCCCCTCGGCAGATTACGTCGTGCGCGGTGTCAGCGGGCCGATCGCCTTCCATTTCGAGGTCGGCCCGCTCGCCTTCATAGCCGTTGCCTGTGTGCTCGGCTTCTTCATGAGCCTTGGCAAGGCTGCCGTCTACAAGCACATCCCGGCTTACTATCCGCAGAGTGTCGGCGCGGTCGGCGGCGTTGTCGGCATGATTGGCGGGCTCGGCGGCTTTATCCTGCCAATCGTCTTCGGCGCGCTCAACGACCTCACCGGCGTCTGGTCGAGCTGCTTCATGCTGCTCTTCGTCATCGTCGCCACCTGCTTTGCCTGGATGCATTTTTCCATCCGGCGGATGGAGCGCACGGCGTCTGACGAAGCTTCAGGCCTTTCCTACGCGGCTGAGTGAGACCGGAGTGGATCAGGACATGACCGAGAAACTAGTTATCATTGGCAACGGCATGGCCCCCGGGCGCATGCTGGAGCACCTCCTGGAAAAGGCGCCTGGGCGCTACCAGGTCACCATCTTCAACGCCGAGCCGCGCGTGAACTACGACCGCATCATGCTCTCGCCGGTTCTGTCGGGCGAAAAGGCCTATGAGGAGATCATCATCCATGGCGACGGCTGGTACATCAAGCACGGCATCACCCTCTACAAGGGCCACAAGATCGTCGCCATCGACCGGCAGGCAAAGACCGTCACCTCCGATCATGGCGTGACCGAGCCCTACGACAAGCTCGTCATCGCCACCGGCTCGGTGCCGTTTATCATTCCGGTGCCAGGCCATGATCTGCCCGGCGTGCTCACGTATCGCGATCTCGACGACGTCCGGGCCATGATGCTTGCCGCCCAGTCGCGGGCCAAGGCTGTGGTCATTGGCGGCGGCCTGCTCGGGCTGGAGGCCGCGGCCGGCCTCAACGCGCAAGGCATGGACGTCACCGTGCTGCATGTCATGCCGACGCTGATGGAGCGCCAGCTCGATCCAGCCGCCGGCTATCTCCTGCAGCGCGCGGTTGAAGAACGCGGCATCAAGGTCATCACCAAGGCCAACACCCAGGCGATCACCGGCAACGGCAAGGTCGGGCGGGTGGAGCTTGCCGACGGCACAGTCATCCCGGCGACGCTCGTCGTCATGGCGGTGGGCATCAGGCCGAATGCGGCGCTGGCGAAGGAAGCCGGCATTGCCGTCAATCGCGGCATCGTCGTCGACGCCGGTATGCGCAGCAACGATCCCGATATCTACGCAATCGGCGAATGCGCCGAGGTCAACGGCCAGGTCTACGGGCTGGTCGCGCCGCTCTACGAGATGGCGCGCGTCGCCGCCAGCCATCTGGCCGGCAATGAGGCGGCGGCTTTCGTCCACATGGACACGCCGACCAAGCTCAAGGTCACCGGCATCGAGCTGTTCTCGCTCGGCGACTTCGCCGAGGGCGATGACCGCCAGGAGATCGTGCTGCGCGATGCCGCGGCCGGCGTCTACAAGCGCCTGGTACTCAAGGACGACCGCATCATCGGCACCGTGCTCTATGGCGAGACGGCGGACGGCGCCTGGTTCAACGACCTCAAGAAGAAGCAGACCGACATATCCGAGATGCGCGATACGCTCATCTTCGGCCAGTCCTACCAGGGAGGCGCCCCCCTGGACCCTATGGCGGCCGTTGCAGCCTTGCCGGATGATGCGGAAATCTGCGGTTGCAACGGCGTATGCAAGGGAAAGATCACCGGCGCGATCACGGCCAGGGGCTTGACCTCGCTCGACGATGTGCGCGCCCACACCAAGGCGTCGGCGTCCTGCGGTTCGTGCACCGGGCTGGTCGAAAAGCTGATGGTGCTGACCATCGGCGATAAATACAACCCCGCGGCGGTCCAGCCGATGTGCAGCTGCACCGCGCTTGGCCACGACGAGGTCCGCCGGCTGATCAAGGCCAAGGGCTTGAAGACCATTCCCGCCGTCATGCAGGAACTGGAGTGGAAGACCTCCTGCGGCTGCGCCAAATGCCGGCCGGCGCTCAACTATTATCTTGTCTGCGACTGGCCCGACGAATACGCCGACGATTACCAGTCGCGCTTCATCAACGAGCGCGTCCACGCCAACATCCAGAAGGACGGCACCTATTCGGTGGTGCCGCGCATGTGGGGCGGCGTCACCAACGCCGCCGAATTGCGCGCCATCGCCGACGTCGTCGACAAGTTCGAGATCCCGATGGTCAAGGTCACCGGCGGCCAGCGCATCGACATGCTCGGCATCCGCAAGGAAGACCTGCCGGCGGTATGGGCCGATCTCGGCCAGGCCGGCTTCGTCTCCGGCCACGCCTATGCCAAAGGACTGCGCACGGTGAAGACCTGTGTCGGTTCGGACTGGTGCCGCTTCGGCACGCAGGATTCGACCGGCTTGGGCATCCGTATCGAAAAATTCATGTGGGGCTCGTGGACCCCGGCCAAGGTCAAGATGGCGGTGTCGGGCTGTCCGCGAAACTGTGCCGAGGCGACCTGCAAGGATGTCGGCGTGATCTGCGTCGATAGCGGCTACGAGATCCATTTCGCCGGCGCGGCCGGTCTCGACATCAAGGGCACCGAAGTGCTCGGCCTGGTCAAGACCGAGGACGAGGCGCTGGAGCATATTGTGGCGTTAACGCAGATGTATCGCGAGCAGGGCCGCTATCTCGAGCGTATCTACAAATGGGCCAAGCGCGTCGGCATAGCTGAGATCAAGCGTCAGATCATGGACGATGGCGAGAAGCGCAAAGCCTATTTCGACCGCTTCGTCTTTTCGCAGAAATTCGCCCAGGTCGACCCATGGTCGGAACGTGCTTCCGGCAAGGACAAGCATGAATTCCGGCCGATGGCTTCGGTCGGCTTTGCCCAGGCGGCGGAGTAGGCGCGTGTTCCCGAAAAGTGGAATGCGGTTTTCGGACAAGAACACGCGCAAAAGAGGAATAGCCACATGAACTGGGTATCGATAGGCACGCTCTCGGACATTCCGCGTCGCGGCGCGCGCTGCGTCGCCACGCCCGAAGGCAAGATCGCCGTCTTCCGCACGGCCGACGATCAAGTGTTCGCCATCGACGACCATTGCCCGCACAAAGGTGGGCCGCTCAGCCAGGGCATCGTCCATGGCACGGCGGTGACCTGTCCCTTGCACAATTGGGTGATCTCGCTGGAGACAGGCAAGGCGCTCGGCGCGGACGAGGGCGCGGTGCGCACCATTGCGGTGCGGATCGACGGCGAGCGGCTGTTCATTGCGCTGGAAGCGCTGGCCAACCGCGCGGCGTGAACCATGCAGATTGATGAAGCGCGCGAGGTGAGGACCACCTGCCCCTATTGCGGGGTGGGTTGCGGCGTGCTGGCGAAGGTCGCCGCGGACGATGAAATAACCGTTCGCGGCGACCCGGACCACCCGGCGAATTTCGGCCGGCTCTGCTCCAAAGGCTCGGCGCTGGCTGAGACCATCGACCTCGACGGCAGGTTGCTATACCCGGAGATCCACGGTCGCCGCACCGACTGGGACGAAGCGCTCGACCTTGTCGCTTCGACCTTCTCGCAAACCATTGCCGAACACGGCCCCGGTTCGGTCGCCTTTTATGTTTCCGGCCAGTTGCTGACCGAGGACTATTACGTCGCCAACAAGCTGATGAAAGGCTTTATCGGCTCGGCCAATATCGACACCAATTCGCGCCTGTGCATGGCCTCGTCGGTCGCCGGCCACCGCCGCGCCTTTGGCTCGGACACCGTTCCGGGAAATTACGAGGATCTGGAACTTGCCGACCTGATCGTGCTGGTCGGCTCCAATCTCGCCTGGTGCCATCCGGTACTCTACCAGCGCATTGCCGCCGCCCGGGAAAAGCGGCCCGAGATGAAGGTGGTGCTGATCGACCCTCGCCGCACCATGACCTCAGACATCGCCGACATGCATCTGGCGATCGCGCCCGACGGCGACGTCGCTTTGTTCACCGGGCTGCTCGCCTATCTCGGCCAGCACAACGCGCTGGACCGCACCTATATCACGGCGCACACGACCGGCTTCGGGCAAGCGCTTTTCGCCGCCTCGGCGCTCGATCTTGCCGGCATCGCGGCTGCCACGGGTCTCAGTGAGGACGAACTGGCCCGCTTCTACAGCCTGTTTGCCGCGACGGCGAAGACGGTGACCGTCTACAGCCAAGGCGTGAACCAGTCGTCTTCGGGCACCGACAAGGTCAACGCCATCATCAACTGCCATCTGGCCACCGGCCGGATAGGCCAGCCCGGCGCCGGGCCGTTCTCGGTGACCGGCCAGCCCAACGCCATGGGCGGCCGTGAGGTCGGCGGCATGGCCAACATGCTGGCCGCCCACATGGAGATCGAAAACCCCGAGCACCGCGAACGCGTGCAGCGCTTCTGGAATGCCCCAACCACCGCCGAAAAACCCGGCCTGAAAGCGGTCGAGATGTTCCAAGCGGTGGCCGACGGACGCATCAAGGCGCTGTGGATCATGGCTACCAACCCCGTCGATTCGATGCCGGACGCCGATGCCGTCGAGGCGGCGATCAAGGCCTGCCCGTTTCTCGTGGTCTCGGACGTGCTGGCCAAGACCGACACGGTCCGCCACGCCCATGTCCGGCTGCCGGCCACCGCATGGGGCGAAAAGGATGGCACCGTCACCAATTCGGAGCGCCGCATCTCGCGCCAGCGAGCCTTTTTGGCCACGCCCGGCGAGGCAAGAGCCGACTGGTGGATCATCGCTGAAGTCGCCAAGCGGATGGGCTTCGGCGAGGCTTTTTCGCATGTGTCGCCGGCCGACATCTTCGCCGAGCACGCGGCGTTGTCGACATTCGAGAATGACGGGGTACGCGATTTTGATATAGGCGCGTATGGCGATATCGGTGCAGAGGCCTATGAGGATCTTCTGCCGTTCCAATGGCCAGCGCCGGCCTCACCCTCCCCCTTGAGGGGAGGGTCGGCACGCGCGTTGAGCAAAGCGAAACAAGCGGGATGGGGTGGGATCGGTGGTGAAGTCTCGACCTCTCCGGGTCGCCCCACCGAGGTGGAGGCCGTCGCAGATGACCCTCTCTGGCCTGCCGGCCATCTCCCCCTCAAGGGGGGAGATCAGCCTGCTGCTCGGCTGTCGCCAGTCTCCCAGGTTGATGAGTGGGCGCAGCCGGCAAAGCCGCCAATCTCCCCCCTTGAGGGGGAGATGGCCGGCAGGCCAGAGGGGGGTGTTCAGGCTGGACATAGCTCAGCCAGCACCCGCTTCTTCGCCAACGGCAATTTCTACACGCCCGACGGCAAGGCGCGCTTCATTGCCATCCGCCCAGCCGCACAAACCCGCACCAACCCGGACTACCCGCTCGTCCTCAACACCGGGCGCGTCCGCGACCATTGGCACACCATGACGCGGACCGGCAAGAGCCCGCGTCTGTCGCAGCACATGGCCGAACCGTTCGTCGAAATCCACCCGGCGGATGCGCAGCACTATGGTATCGGCGATGCCGACATCGTGCGCGTCTCGACTGCCCATGGCGAGGTGCTGGTCCGCGCCCTGGTGACGGTGCGTCAACGCCAAGGCTCTGTATTCGTACCGATGCACTGGACCGATCAGATCTCCGCCCGCGCGCGTGTCGATGCACTGGTCCCGCCGACGACCGATGCGATTTCAGGTCAGCCGGCCTCGAAGAACGTTGCCGCCCGCATCCAGCGGTTCGCCGCCACTGCCTTCGGCTTCGCCATGCTTGCCGAACGGCCCGCATCGATCGACGCCGATTACTGGAGCCTCGCCCGCTGCCCCGCCGGCTGGCGGCTTGAAATTGCGCTGCAGGACAGCCGTGACTGGACCGGGTTTGCCGCCTCCCTGTTAGGCATGGAAGGCGAGACGCTCGCCTATCACGACATCGCCGGCGGGCACCATCGTTTCGCCCGTTTCGCGGGAACTCGGCTGGTCGGCGCGCTTTATCTTGCGCCTACCCCGGTAGCGGTGTCGCGCGGGTGGGCAGTCGAACAACTTGGTGCTGACCATGCCAATCGGCAGGCGCGGTTGGCGATTGTCGCCGGGCGGCCGGGCGGCAACAGCGTCGACCGCGGTGCCATCGTCTGCGCCTGTTTCGGGGTCGGTGCCAACCAGATCGCGGAAGCGGTACGCGGCGGCTGTACCAGCGTCGCGGCAATCGGCGCCGTCCTTCACGCCGGCACCAATTGCGGCTCTTGCCGCGCCGAGATCAAGACCATTATCGACGGGCGGCGTCTGCAAGCTGCGGAGTGATGCGCCGGGAACTCTGCCGTGCCGCTACATGATGCTTACTAGCAATTTACAAACCATGGGCTACCAACGCTCTGACTTCGATTCGCTCGGAACGGGAGCCTCATGAGCAAAGCCCTGACCTCATTCGCGCTTGCCGCCGCGCTGGCGGCCTTGCTGATGGCGCTCAGCCTGATGGTGGCCAGGCATGGCTATCCCTATGGCGCGATCGGCGCCAAGCGCTTGAGCGACATCGCCGATGCGGGGACGTTCATTCCGCTCGCGGCGATCTATTTTTTCAGCGCACTGCTGATGATGGTTCTGCCGATCAGGCTCGCTGGCATCGTCCTGACACATGCCGCCGATGCGATCTTCTGGACGGTCATCGTGTTGTTTGCGGTCTTCGTTGGATGTCTCGCCGCGAGATTTGCTTTTGGTCAGCGCGATGTGCTCTCCGCACTGCTGAACTGGCGGTTCCTGTTTGTCGCAGCCGTCGTCGGATGCCATCTGTTCATCAACGAGCTGCGCCGCAACATCTTGTTGAGAAGCCTGTTCTTCGTCGTCTTCGCCGCAGCGACACTGGCCTGCCTGTTTTGGTCCTTCACCGTCTGAGCATGTGCGACCCGTCGGGCAGACGGCCTAATTCTTGTCGACCGGCTTCGAACGCATTCGCGAAACGGTCTCACGCTCGGCCCGCTTCGAACGCATCGGCGGCAGGCCGCGGTCGACCAGGTCCATGTCTTCCAGCACCATGTCGCCCATCCGCTTGAAAGCGATGTCGAGCGCACCGGCCCGGTGGGCGGAGCGCAGGAACCCCGGCAATGTGCGGACCGGGTGATCCTGGGCAAGCGGCTCCTCAGGAAAAACATCGCTGGCGGCGACGATATGGCCGCTGCGGACGGCGTCCATCAGTGCCGGGAAATCGACCACGCCGGCTCGGCTGAGCAGGATGAAAGCGGCTCCCTTGCGCATCCTGGCAAACGCCTCGGCACCAAGGAAACCCTGGTTTTCGCTGGTCACCGAAGCGACGACGAAGATGAAATCGCTGTTCGACAGAACGTCGTCGAGAGAGGCCGGCTCGACGCCGTTTTCGATCAGGATCGACGGCGGCAGCCACGGGTCGAAGACTTTTGTCCGCGTGCGAAAGCCTGACAGCAGCCGGTTGAGCGCACGGCCAAGATCGCCGAAGCCGATAATGCCGACATCCGCGCCGGAAAGAAGCCGTGCCGTCCGGTTGCCGTCGCCGCCCCACAGCTCCTTGCCGTGACGAAATGCGAGATCGGCGTCGACGATGCCGCGGGCGAGGTTGAGCGCCATGGCAAGGCCGAGCTCGGCCACCGGTTCGGCAAACACCAGCCCGGTGGTGACGACATGGATGCCGCGCGAAAACAGCGTCTCGTAGGGCATGTTGTTGATGAGGTTGCTCTCGACATTGAAGATGCAGCGCAGCGCCTTCATTCTTTCCAGCGTCTCCGGCGCGATAGGTGGCTGGCCGACGATGTAGCGCGCCTCGGCAAGGATATCGGCCGGCAGCGCCGCCACCGCTTCGGGCGATATTTCGACGATGCGGTATTTCGATCGAAATTTCGCCAGCGCAGCCGGCGTGAAGATCAGGTCGAGCGTGCGCGGTTCGGGTGCGCTGATCACCAGCGGCAAGGCGCTGTCGGACATGATGATTTCCTCCCGTGCGATCCGCGTCGCACCACACTAGAATCGTCTTCCCCGCCCCGACACCTATCACATGCCTGTCGAGGAGGAGAAGTTTGCCTGCCTTCGGCCTTGCGGTGCGGCGGTCGGTGGTCCAGATAGACGGCGATCGAAGGACGACAAGGAAGACAGCGACATGATCCCGTTTCGAAAGAACCTCATCGATGGAGAGTGGGTAGGCGATGCCGGCTCCCGTAACATCAACCCGTCCAATCTCGACGACGTGGTCGGCGAATATGCATCGGGAGGCGCCGAGCACGCCCGGCAGGCCATCGCGGCGGCGAAAGCGGCATTTCCGGCATGGTCTCGATCGGGCCTGCTGGCACGCCATGCGGTGCTGAGGAAGGCGTCGGACGAGATCACCGCGCGGAAAGATGAAATAGGCCGGGCGTTGGCGCGCGAAGAAGGCAAGACGCTGGTCGAGGGCATCGGCGAGACTGTGCGGGCCGCCCAGATATTCGATTTTTTCGCCGGCGAGGCGTTGCGCCTGTCGGGCGAGCTGGTGCCGAGCGTGCGGCCCGGCGTCGGCGTCGAGATCACCCGCGAAGCGGTCGGCGTCGTCGGCATCATCACGCCGTGGAATTTCCCGATCGCCATTCCGGCTTGGAAAATCGCTCCGGCGCTGGCCTACGGCAACACCATCGTCTTCAAGCCGGCGGAACTCGTTCCGGAGAGCGCCTGGACCATTGTCGACATCCTGCACCGCGCCGGGCTGCCCAAGGGTGTGCTCAACCTGGTGATGGGCAAAGGTTCGGTGGTCGGCCAGGCGATGCTCGACAGTCCTGACCTCAACGCCATCACCTTCACCGGCTCGGTCGGCACCGGCAAGCGCGTCGCCGCCGCCAGCGTCGAGCACATGCGCAAGTTCCAGCTCGAAATGGGCGGCAAGAACCCGCTTGTGGTGCTCGACGATGCCGACCTTGCCGTCGCCGTCGACTGCGCCATCAACGGTGCCTACTTCTCGACCGGCCAGCGCTGCACGGCGTCGTCCCGCCTGGTGGTGACGGACGGCATCCACGACCGCTTCGTCGAGGCGCTCAAGGACCGCATGGCCAAGTTGGTCGTCGGCGACGCTCTCGATGCCAAGACGCAGATCGGGCCGGTTGTCGACCAGAGCCAGCTCAAACAGGACGAGGACTATATCGCCATCGGACGTCAGGAAGGTGCCGATCTCGCCTTCGGCGGCGAGCGGCTCGATCGCGAAACCCGCGGCTTCTATTTGCAGCCTGCGCTGTTCACCGAAACCACCAACGCCATGCGCATCTCGCGCGAGGAGATTTTCGGCCCGGTCGCCAACGTCATCCGCGTCAAGGATTATGACGAGGCGCTGGCGGTGGCCAACGACACGCCGTTCGGGCTGACGTCCGGCATCTGCACCTCGAGCCTCAAGCATGCCACGCACTTCAAGCGCAATTCGGAAGCCGGCATGGTCATGGTCAATCTGCCGACGGCCGGCGTCGACTTCCACGTGCCTTTCGGCGGGCGCAAGGGATCGAGCTACGGCCCGCGCGAGCAGGGCCGCTATGCCGCAGAGTTCTACACCACGGTGAAGACCGCTTACACGTTTGCCGGCTAAGAAAAGGCGGCAGACCAGCCAGGCAGCGAGCAAGTCGATGGCATCTGAGAATACGGACCTGACCTGGCTCAATCCGCCGCCGCACCACGCCTTCGGCAACAATACGGTGCATGTACGGACCGGTGAGGAGACCGACTTCTGGCGCGAGACGTTCTACGGCTTCTGGCGCGACAATGGCCATTTCCTCTATCGTGAGGTCGAGGGCGATTTCAGCGCCGAAGTCACCGTCAAGGGGCACTATGAGGTGCTTTACGATCAGGCCGGGCTTATGGTCCGCCTGAGCGAGACGCACTGGATCAAGGCCGGCATCGAATACACCGACGGGCTGATGTATTTTTCCGTCGTCGTCACCAACGATGCCTCCGACTGGTCGCTGGCCAGCATTCCGGCCGATCCGGACGGGGTCAGGATCCGCATGACCCGCCATGCCGAGACGATCCGCGTCCAGTATCGCGACCCATCTGACAAGCACTGGAAACCGGTGCGGCTTGCCTATTTCCCCCCGTCGAAAACGGTCGATGTCGGCATGATGTGCTGTTCGCCGCAGCGCGAGGGCTTCGAAGTGACATTCAGCGACTTTTCGATCGGCCCGCCGATCTCGCGGGAGCTTCACGACTGAGGCGCCGCGATCCGGTCGGGCGGTTTGCGTCCGGCCCCGCCTCAGTAGGTCGCCCGGCCGCCGGAGACGTCGAAGACGGCCGCCGTTGTGAACGAGCATTCCTCGGACGCGATCCAGCAGATCAGCGCCGCCACCTCCTCGACCTCGCCGAACCGCGCCATCGGTATTTTGGACAGCATGAAGTCGATGTGTTGCTGGCTCATCTGCTGGAAGATCGCGGTGCGCACGGCCGCCGGCGTGACGCAGTTCACCGTTACTTTGGTCTTGGCCAGTTCCTTGCCGAGCGATTTGGTCATGCCGATCACCGCCGCCTTGGAGGTGCTGTAGGCCGAGGCGTTCGGGTTACCTTCCTTGCCGGCAATCGAGGCGATGTTGATGATCCTGCCGTAATTGCGTTCGAGCATATGCGGGACCAGCGCCTTGTTGCAGAAGAAGACGCCGTTGATGTTGATGTCGGTGACCCGGCGCCAATCCTCCACCGAATACTCCCAGGTCGTCATGTTCGGCCCGGTGATGGCAGCACTGGTGACAAGGACATCGACCGCGCCAAGCGCTTCGATCGTCTCTCCGGCGGCGGCTTCGACCGCTATGGGGTCGGCGACGTCTAAGGTGACGCTGTGCAGGCCTGGAACAATGGCCTTGGCCTGCTCGATCTGGGCGGCATCGCGATCCCAGACCGAAACACGCCCGCCTTCGCCAGTGATCCTTTGCGCGACGGCCAGGCCGATGCCTGAGGCGCCGCCGGTGATAACAGCAGATCGTCCGGCAAATCGTCCCGCGAAACTCATCGGCATGTGGTCTTCCTCCCAATTGGCGGCGAATGTGAAGTCAACGGCGGACAAGTTCAAGCGCGGACTTGCAACCTCAGAACAGCTTATGATGGGCCAGCACCGGTCAATTGTACGGCACTGCCTTCTGGCCAAATCGTCTCGCCCGGTATGGAGAGAACGGCTGGAACGACGCGCCCGGTTGGCATCCGGGTGACAGGCGGCGCCGGATGGGTTATATTGCACTGCACAATGCGAGCGCCTGCAGGCGAGGCTCCCATCGATCCGACGAATCGGCCCACGAGCGGCCCATGAAATCGGCATTGAGCTGCAAGGACGGAAAACCGCTATCGAGATGAAGATTCCAAAATCTCTGTTGATCGATCCGGACAAGAACACGGTCTATGGCAGCTTTGCCGTTGCCGTCTCGATCTGGGCGTTTTCCTACTCGACCATTTTCGGCCAGGCCATGATCCTGGCCTACTATGCAGTCTGGCTACCGCTCATCCTGGTCGACTACCGCAAGATATTAAGGCACGCTTCCAGCGCCTGGCTTCCGCTGGCCTTTGCAACCTATGTCTGCTTCTCGGTGTTCTGGTCGGCGGCTCCCGGCACCACGGCAAGAACGGCCGTCCAATATTGCTCCCATATCGCCTGCGCCTACATTGCCGCGCGCACCGTCAGCGTCCGGACCTTGACCATAGGCGCCCTGATCGGGATTTTCGTCGTCCTGCTCTACTCGCTCAAGGTCGCGAGCTATTCCTACGACGTTCTCGATGGGACGTATAATTTCGTCGGCGCGTTCAGCTCCAAGAACCAGATCGGCTTTGTCGCATCGCTTGGCATCTATTTCTGCGTTGTCTACCTGGCCTTTCTCAGGCGCGGCCGGATAAGCTGTTTGTTGATCGTACCGATTGTCCTTCTATCGGGCTATCTGCTGGTGGTGTCGCATTCCGCCACTTCGATGGCATCTACCCCCGCGGTTCTCGCTCTGGTCGCCCTGCTTTCCATCGGCAAGCTGCTTTCGCTCCGCCATCGCCGGGTAATTTTCATAATCGGTGCGGGCGGGCTGGTCGCCTGCACCGTGATTGCGCTGAATCTCGGGCTGATGGACTTTGTCCTTGGCCTTTTCGGCAAGGATTCGACGCTCACCGGACGAACCTACCTCTGGCAACAGGGCTGGAATGCCGCGCAGCAATCGCCCATCCTCGGCGTCGGCTACGCGGCTTATTGGGTGCAGGGCTTCTCCGAGGCCGAGCGGCTGTGGAACGAATTCTATATCGCCGCGCGAAGCGGCTTCCACTTCCACAACACCTACATCGAGACCTTGGTGGAACTCGGCTTCGTCGGCGCGACACTGCTTTCGCTGATCATCCTGCGCACGCTCTGGGGTCACGTCTCGGCGCTGATATTCAGGACATGGCAAGCCGACTCCGTGATTCTTGCCGGCGTCATGGTGCTTCTGTTCATCCGATCCTTCGTCGAGGTCGAGACCCTCAATCCCTACATCATGGGATCGTTCCTGCTGTACTACAGCTACTTCAAGCTGGTGAGGGTGCCGGCCGTCGCTCCTTCCCGGTGGAGCGCCGTGAACCATCTCGAGGAACCGGACGCCGTGCGAGGCTAGAGCGGGCGGATCCAGGCGGTTCGTTGCCCGAAGGCCGCCTTGTTTTCTGATCCATAAGATCCCAAACGCAAAAACCCCGCAGACCGCTGCCTGCGGGGTTGGTGCTTTGCTCCGGTGGAAAGAAGCTACTGGATGGCCATGGGCGCCGGTTTGACCTTGATCACGTCCCCTGGCAGCACCGGCGTGTCTTCATCGGCGGTGATTTCGCTGGTCTTGCCGTCGACCACCCGCACCAGGGAAAATGACAAGGCCGCTGGTTCGTTGTTGCCGTAGAATTGCGGCATGGGGCTGCCCGACAAGGCTTCGGACATCAAGGCCTTTTCCATATTCAGCTTCAGCGTCGCCTCGTTGAGATCGGCTTCCGTCTGTTGCCGGTCGGTCGCGAGGCTGGAGTTCTGGGTGTTCTCGAGATCGATGGCGTCCTGGGTGGCCTTGCTGATCGACTGCTTGGCCGTGAGAATCGCCGTTTCGTAATCCAGGATCTGGCCCTCGAGGTCGGCGATGGTTTGCTGCGAGTTCAAAACCCGCGTGTTGACGACCAGGCCCTTTTGCGCCAGCGAGCCGATGCCGTTGAGCTGCTCCTTCGCCAGATCAACCTGCTTCTGCTGGTTGACGATCTTTTTCTGCAGCGAATCGATCTCGCTCTGCAGCAGCGCCTTCAAATCGTCGAGCGCCTGCAAGCGCAGCTTGAGTTTCTTCTGGTCGGCCGCCAGGATCGCCGTCTCATCGGCAACGATGCTGGGCAGCTTCGGATCGTCGGCCACCTCTTTCGGCACCGCGAATGTCGGCTTGTCCGCCAGTTCCGCTTCGATGCGGGCGCGCTTGACGGTCAGCCTGACCAATTGGTCTTGTAGTACGTCGAAATTGCCCTTGGCATTGATCAGGTCGCGGTCGTAGCGCTGTCCGCTCTCCGGGTTCCGCCGGGCTCCGCCGGCAATGCTCATCGCTTTCAGCACGGACAACCCAGGCACACAAGGATACTGGCCGGGCGATTGCACCTCGCCAGAGATGTAGAATGGCCGGTACTGCGCCATTTCGACGGAAGCCTCCGGCTTGTCGGCCAGAGCGAGCTTGCGCTGCAGCGCCTCGCCGAGCGATGCCGCGATCTCCGAAGTCGTCTTGCCGGATGCGGGCATCTCGCCGACGAAGGGAACCGACAAGGTTCCAGCGGGGCCGACCGTGTATTCTCCATTGATGGCCGACCAGTCACGGAACGTGCCTTCGACGGTCTGCCATTCCGCCACGCGGATGGTCAGCTTGTCCTGTGCTCCAAGCCGATAGTCGTCGGCGAAGGCAAACTGTGGCAAGGCTAGCGACAGGGTCAGGCCGGTCGCCATTGTAAGGCAAGTCGTCAAAAGCCGTACTCGCCGCATGCGTCTGGAGAGAATGCCGGTGCAAAAGATATCGATTATATCTGCTTTCAACTGAGCGTTTCCGATCTGGTTTGCCCCGCCCGATGAGCTGCCGATGCCTGAGTTAGGGGCCTGAGTTCCGGGCCCGAATTCTGGACAGCCGCTCCTCGATGCACGGCCAGCAAGCGGCCGTCAGTAGCAGCCTCGCGACATCCAGACCGCAGGTACGGTCTTGATGATGATGCGAATGTCTTCGAACATCGACCAGTTCTCGACATAGTGCCTGTCGAATGCGACGCGGCTGTCATACGAAACATCGTTGCGTCCGCTGACCTGCCAGAGCCCGGTGAGGCCGGGGCGCGATTTCAGGTAATAGACGGCCGAATTGCCATATATCTCCAGCTCATCGCGCACCACGGGACGAGGCCCGACCAGGCTCATATCCCCCTGCAGGATGTTGATGATCTGCGGCAACTCATCGAGGCTGAGCTTCCTCAGCACCGCTCCGACGCGCGTGATCCGCGGGTCGTTCTTCAACTTGCGGGTCGCTATCCATTCGGCGTTGGCCTCCGGATTCGCGGCGAGATAGGCAGCAAGCACCCGCTCGCCGTCTGCAACCATGGTGCGGAACTTGAGGCACGGAAAAATCCGTCCTCCGCGGCCGATTCGGCTGTGACCATAGAAAATCGGCCCGCCATCGGAAAACCTGACAAGCAGCGCTATCATTACGAACAGCGGGCTGAGAGCGACCAGGCCGATCAGCGAACCGACAATATCGAAGCTGCGTTTGAGCAGGCCGCCAATCGGTGGCGGAAAATCGACGCCGGCCTGCGAAAAATCCGCATCGGCCGGCTTGGCTACGTCCCTCATGCGTAAACTCCATACGTTGAACGGATGGTTTACCGCACGATACCAAAAAAATGTTGCAGCGCAACACACAATTTCTCAGACGGCTGTAATAGTCGCGTCATGAACTGACTAAATAATAAACTCGTCCTGCACAAAATTTCCCATTTATGTCGCAAAAGAGACAGATTATGGGCAATTTTGGAAAAGCTAGTCCAATTTTTGGGCTGATTTTAGGCGAATCGCTCTTTATACCCTCCTGTGGAGCTTTGCCGTCATTTAGAATTTCAAGATAATGACTGATGTTATGATAAAATACTATTCAATATTATGAATCATACTGGAGCGAGTCGATATCCGGCAATCAGTGGTGATGCCGACGTGTGCGTTGCACCATGGCGGAGTCGATCCCGAGGATTCGTTTAAAATTTATTCCGCAGCTGCCCTTGCCGCCTATTGCGCGGCTCAATAGAGTTGCAAATTGTTTCTGTCGGACTATGGACAGATTGGGCTAGGCCGGAAGCAACCGGCCAGAAGCGGGCAACCTAAATAAGCTCGCAGAGTTTAAGGGAGGTGCTCGGGGTGGGCTTGTCGACATTTTTTCCCGAGCCGGTTGATGGGCTATCGGGTATGTCACTGCCAAAGTTCATTATCGGAATGTGTTTTGCGCTGGCGATCGTGATCGTCTGGTCCTATTTGGGCGGCGCCTCGCTCGGTACGACGCTGTTTCGTGTCATCGGCTGCGCTATAGTCATCCAACTGGGTTATTTTCTGCTGGTCTTTGCCATGGTTGCCAGAAATGCCCCGACCCCGGCCGACAAAATCCGCGACGCTGAACGAAAGCTGAGTTCGAACGAAGCGGCCGAAGGCGAGAAACTCAGCGCCAGGAGAGGCCTTCACTGATTTCGGGCCTGGTCGCGGTCTGCGATGTCCATGTGACCTGTGGTTAAGCTCGCCGGTCCTCTGACGAATTGCTCGCCTCAAACGACACCGGCAGTCGGCATTCCTGCTCTTTCAATTCCTTGACACTGCGGGCCTCGACGCGCTCGCTCCGCCCCGCCGCCGTCCGGTCGGCGAGGATCAGCAACTGGTTTCTGCCAGTCGAGCGCTCTGATGGAGCGTGTAGGAACGGCTCTGCCAAGCGGCGCATTTCTGGAGCCATCCCGATTGAGGCTCGCCGCCTGCCCAACCGGGCCATGACACCCAGCAAAATGAAAAACTGGACGGCGCCGATGATTTTGGCGATGCTTGCTTCGCACTTGCAGCATAGGCGTTTGGGCCGATGCATTTCAGAATGGGCGGTGGGGCATTGAGCGGACGGGGCGAGGAAATCCGCAACGACTTCTGCAATCGAGAGGCATGTTCATGACATCATTCCAGGTCTGCGTGATCATCGCCGCCCGCAATGCGGCGCGGACAATCCCGGCTGCCATTGCATCGGCATTACGCGAGCCTGAGGTTGCGGAAGTTGTCGTCGTCGACGACGCGTCTACCGACGATACCGCGAAAGTCGCCCATGCGGCCGGCGACGGCACGGGCCGCCTTTCCGTCATCCGCTTCGACGTCAATCGCGGCCCATCGTTTGCACGCAACGCCGCGATAGCCGGTTCCAGGTCGCCGTTCATCAGCATTCTGGACGCTGATGATTTCTTTTTCGAAGGCAGGTTTCACAGACTGTTCGCCAGCACCGATTGGGATTTCGCCGCAGACAACATCATGCTTGTCAGGGATGACGCGGCAACCGACGTTTCGAAAATCGTTGCTCCACCGTTCTCGCCCGAGCCGGAATTCCTCGATTTCGAGGGTTTCATCGACGCCAACATCTCCAGGCGCCGTGTGCAACGCGGGGAACTGGGCTTCCTCAAGCCGGTGATCAGCCGCGCCTTTCTCGATCGGCATGGGCTGCGCTACGACGAGAAGCTGCGCCTGGGTGAAGACTATGAACTCTATGCGCGCGCGGTTGCCCATGGCGCGCGCTTCAAGGTCATCAAATCCTGTGGCTACGGCGCGATCGTGCGCGCCGATTCGCTGAGCGGACGGCACAAGACCCAGGACCTGAAGCATCTGGCCGATGCCGACCTGGCGCTGCTTGCGATCGACAGTTTGCCGGAGGCATCGAAGGCTGCGCTGAGAAGGCACGAGCGGCACATCCGCGACAAATACCGGTTGCGGAAGTTTTTAGACGTGAAGGCTGAGCGTGGGCTGGCGCCGGCCGCGGCCTACGCCTTGGCCGGCTCGTCCAACCTCACAGCCGTCGTCCGCGGCGTCGCCTCCGATAAGCTGGATGCGCTGTTTCGCCGCGCCGGCCTCGCCGCGAAGCGTCAGCATGTGCCGCCGCTGCGCTTCCTCATGGCCGGAACCAGCACGGCCAGCGAAAGCTAGGCCCGTCAACGTGCGACGGCGGTAGCTACTCCCTTACCCTTCGGTCGGCTCGGACCGTTTCAACGAGATTCATGAGTTTACGATCTAGGTGGTTGCCTATCCGCGCAGGGAATGGCAATCTATGTTGCGGTGCAGCAATTTTGGACGGCCAACCGAACTGGCCCGAGACATACCCTGTCGGAGGAGCTGGACGATGCAAGAAATGTCTGTTGAATGTGGACGCGCACTAAGGCCGTTCACCAGCTCGACGATGATGGGGCGCTGACTGCATGGCCTCGATCTTTCGCTTCCGATCGAGAGATCCGGCGCGCGACACGCAGACCGACACCTCGCGCCTCGATCGGTTGGCAAAGCTGCTGGACCAGATCTCGGCCGAAGTCGAGGCGGAGAAGAGCGGCCTTGAGAACCGCTACAGGACGACGGCTACCAATGCCGCCTTTCTGGTCGAGGCCATGGAGAACGGAGCGGTCTCCTCTCGCAGGTCTTCCGAAGTCGGCGAACTGACCAGGTCGATTCTGAATTGCGAGCGGCGCATCGCAGCGCTGTCGCGCCAGATGCAGATGATGAAGGATCTCCGTCATTCGCTGGATGAAATCTTCGACGAGAAGCGGCAGAACGGTCCCGACATAAGGACCGATGTTGTGAAGCCCGCCGATTCCGGCACAGGCTGAGCGAACACCCCGGGTCGGCGCAATGGTTTTAGGCACAACACGGAGCTTGGGAGCGACAGAGGTCAAGATCAGGTTGTTTCGTCACGGTTCGAACGATCGCTTTGGGGGCGCACAGCACAAGGTGAGTTTGATATGAATACAGATCCTAAAAGCACGTCCGCCCCGGCAACCCGCGGCACCCCGTTCACGCGCCCGATCCCAGGCAAGCTGCAGCGGCTCCTTTCAGACGGCGCGTTTCTGCTGGTCGTTCTCGGCAGCATGGTTGCGGGCCTGGTCCCCGTGCGCGCCCAGGATCTCCCAACCGCGCCGTCCTTTGTCGATGATTTCACCAGCCTCAGTCGCGCGCGCTGGTACATTTCCGACGGCTGGACGAACGGCAAGCATCAAAACTGTACCTGGTCCAAAAGCCTGATCGGGCTTTCCAACGGCATGCTGACGCTTGGTTTGGAGAAGCGCAAGCTGAAGGATCGCGAATTCGCCTGCGCCGAGATCCAGACCAAGCAGCGCTTCGGCTACGGCACTTATGAGGCGCGGATGAAGACCGACACGGGCTCCGGCGTCAACGCGGCATTCTTCAGCTTCGTCGGCGATGCCGACAAGCAGCCGCATGATGAAATCGACTTCGAGGTGCTGACCAAGGACACGTCCAAGGTTCAGGTCAACGCCTACATAGCCGGCAAAGGCAAGAACGAGAAACTGGTCGACGTCGCTGGCGGCACCGACAAGGCCTTCAACGACTACGCCTTCGTCTGGGAAAAGGACCGGCTGCGCTGGTACGTCAACGGCAAGCTTGTCCACGAGATCACCGATCCGGCGAAGCTGCCCACCCATTCGCAAAGGATCTATTTCAGCCTGTGGGGCAGCGATACGATGAAGGGCTGGATGGGGCCGTTCTCCGATCCCGGCCGCAAGCTCACCATGCAGGTGGATCGCGTTGCATTCACCGCACTTGGCCAGCCCTGCCAATTCCCCGAATCGCTGGCATGCAACACAAACTAGAAGCGCATCTGAACCGGCCGGCCCGAAGGTGGTCGGAAACCCGAAGCTCGAAAAGGCCCGAAACCTTGAACAGGAATGAAACCGAATGAATTTGACTGTCTTTGGAATCGGCTATGTCGGTCTTGTACAGGCGGCGGTGCTTGCCGAAGTCGGCCATCAGGTGGTCTGCGTCGACATCGATGCAAAAAAGGTCGAGCGGCTCAACCAGGGTCATGTCCCGATCTTCGAGCCTGGGCTCGAAAACATGGTCAAGGAGAACCATGCCGCCGGCCGCATCAAGTTCACCACCGACGCCGCCGCGGCGATCAAGCATGGCCAGATCCAGATGATCGCCGTCGGCACGCCGCCGGGCGAGGATGGTTCGGCCGACCTCAAATATGTGCTGGCCGTCGCCGAGGCCATCGGTCGTGAGATGGACGAGCCCAAGATCGTCGTCGGCAAGTCGACCGTGCCCGTCGGCACCTGCGAAAGGATAAAGGCCAGGATCGCCGCAACGCTGAAGGCGCGCGGGCGCGAGGATCTGGCTTTCGACGTCGCCTCCAATCCGGAATTCCTCAAGGAAGGGTCCGCTGTGAGCGACTGCATGAAGCCCGACCGGATCATCGTCGGCACCAGCAACGAGGACACCGAGGCGGTGATGCGCGAACTCTACGCGCCGTTCAACCGCAACCACGAAAAGATGATCGTGATGGACGTGCGCAGTGCCGAGTTCACCAAATACGCGGCCAATTGCATGCTGGCGACCAAGATCAGCTTCATGAACGAAATGGCCAACCTAGCCGAGCAACTGGGCGCCGACATCGAGGAGGTCCGCAAGGGCATCGGCAGCGACCCGCGGATCGGCTACCACTTCATCTATCCGGGCCTCGGCTATGGCGGCTCGTGCTTCCCGAAGGATGTGCGTGCCCTGATCAAGACCGCCGAGGCCGTCAAGTTCGACGCCAAGCTGCTGCGTGCCGTCGAGGAGCGCAACAACCAGCAGAAGTCGGTCCTGTTCGAGAAGGTGGACCGCTATTTCAAGGGCAATCTCAAAGGCAAGACATTTGCGCTGTGGGGCTTGGCCTTCAAACCCAATACCGACGACATGCGCGAGGCCCCGGCCCGCACGCTGATGGAAGCGCTCTGGGCCGCCGGTGCCAATGTGCAGGCCTATGATCCGGAGGCGATGCAGGAATGCCAGGCGATCTACGGGCTGCGCGACGACCTGCAACTGTGCGGCACCAAGGAGGCCGCGCTGCGAGGCGCCGACGCGCTCTTGATCGTGACCGAGTGGAAGAGCTTCAGCGCGCCGTCCTTCGATGCGCTGAAGAACGCGCTGACCACGCCCGTCATCTTCGACGGACGCAATCTCTACGACCCCAAGGTCATCGCCCGCCACGGCATCGAATACCACAGCATCGGCAGAATGGCGGCGTGACGCTAGGGCGGTCCAGCAAGGAGCCAGGTCCATGAAAGTTCTGTTTGCAGGCGGCAACGGCTACACACCGCAGTTCAGCGGTGGCGTTCAGTCGAGCACGCACCATCTGGTCGAGCAGCTGCGCGAGCACGGTCATGACGCCTCGGTTCTGGCGGCGCTGTTCGGTGACGGCATGTTCGGCTTCAAGGCGCGCGCCAAGATGAAGCTGCTTCGTCAGCGAGCGGTCATCGACAGCTATCCCGGCTATCCGGTCGTGCGGGCATGGTTTCCCTGGGAGGCGGCGCGCTTCGCGGTCGAACGGCTCGATCCCGATGTCGCCGTCGTGCAGTGCCACAAATCGGTGCCGATCGGAAAGGCGCTGCAGGCACTCGGCGTGCCGCTGGTGGTCTATCTGCGGAACGTCGAATTCCACGAACTGGCCGGCGACCTGCGCGAATTGCATTCGGCGCTTTATATCGCCAACTCCGAATTCACTGCGCGCACATATAAGGAAAGGTTCGGCATCGATTCGACCGTGATCCCGCCGACCATCAATCCCGGGCTCTACAGCACGCCGACCACCGGTGAATTCGTCACGCTGATCAATCCCTACAATGAAAAAGGGTTCGAACTCGCCGTGCGCATCGCCGGCCAATGCCCCGAAATCCCGTTCCTGTTCGTCGAAAGCTGGAAGCTCGACGACGACCATCGGGCGCAGATCGAACAGATCATCGCCCCGCTGCGCAACGTCAGGCTGGAAAGCCGCACTAGCGACATGAAGACCGTCTATGGCCGCACCAAGATTCTGCTGGCGCCCAGCAAATGGGAAGAGGCCTGGGGGCGGGTGGCATCCGAGGCCCATTGCAGCGGCATTCCAGTCGTCGGGTCCCGTCGCGGCGGCCTGCCGGAAGCGATTGGCGCCGGCGGCGTGGTGCTCGACTATGACGCACCGCTCGACGACTGGGTCGCCGCGGTCAGGCGACTATGGAGCGACAAGGCCGAGTACGATCGGCTGTCGGCGGCGGCGCAGCTGTTTTCGGAGCGGCCGCAAATGAACCCCGACAGCCAGTTCGCGACCTTCCTCCGCGTTCTCGACAACGCCAGGCAAGGCGCGCTGGAGCGTGCCGCCTGATGCATTTCGTCCAAAACCATGCACGTTGCCCAAAAGCCGGCTCTCGCGCCTGACCGGGGTGGGAGCTGCCTTGCGACAACGACACGCACAACACCAGACGCTTGAGGCGCCTCGCACGGTGGCGACGGGCGTCAGCCCTCATCCGCGCGAGCAGATCGCCGACCGGCCTCGAAAGATCGTCCATCCGATGAAGATTTGCTTCGTAGTTGATAAGTTCCCCTCTTTGTCGGAGACCTTCGTCCTCGACCAGATAGAAGGGTGCCTCGAGCGCGGCATGCAAGTCGGCGTCGTCTGCAACGAGACGTCCTTCGGCAAGGACAGCAACATCGACGATCGCCGCTGGCAGGCTCTCCCTGGCAAGGTCGTCTGCTGGTGGGGCGGGCTGGGGCGCTTTCGCCCGACGCTCAGGAGATGGTCGGGCAGGTTCTGGGATAAGCTCTCGACCGCTATCGACATCGCTTTTGCGCGCAAATTGCAGAACGCCGATGTGATCGTCGCGCATTTCGGCAATAACGGCATGCGCGTCGCCCGCGCCATGAAACGAGGCCGGATTTCCGCTCCGCTGTTGACCATATTCCACGGCCGCGATGTCGGCGAACCGCTGCATGACAACACGCTCACGCGCTACAAGGTTGTCTTCGACAAGGGCGTTCTCCAGCTCCCGGTGAACGCGTTTTTCCGCGATGCCCTGATCGGCGTCGGAGCACCCCCGGCGCAAGTCATGGTTCACCATATGGGCGTGCGGCCCGGTGAGATCGGCTACCATTGGCGTTCCTGGGACCGGGACACGCTGTCCTTCATCTCGGTCTGCCGGCTGACCGAAAAGAAGGGCATCGAATTCGCCCTTCGCGCGCTCGCCAGCCTGCCGCGGCGCGACTGGGTCTATTCGGTGATTGGCGGCGGCGAATTGCTGGAAGAGTTGAAGAAGCTCGCCGCAAATCTCGGCGTTGCCGACCGGGTGACTTTCCTCGGGCCGCGTCCGCACGCCGAGGTCAAGCAGCGCCTGCGCAATGCCCACGTATTCCTGCTGCCTAGCGTTGCCGCGCGAGACGGCGATCTCGAGGGTATTCCGGTGGCGCTTATGGAGGCTATGGCCGCCGGGCTGATCGTCGTCAGCACCTATCACTCGGGCATTCCCGAACTGATCGAGGATCAGGAGACAGGCTTCCTCGCACCGGAGCGAGACGTTGCGGCGTTGGCCCGCAAGCTTGTCTGGGTGGCCGAGAACCCGGACAAATGCGAGCGCATCGCACGTGCGGCGCGCCGCAAGATCGAGCAGGATTTCAACGCGGACGTACTCAACGAACGTTTTGCGGAGATCGTTGCTCAACTGGCCGAAGCCAGGCAGCCGGCATGAACGCCAACCCGCCCCCCCAGTTCGGTCGCGTCGCCTTGCGCGGCGGCGTGGTGACGATCGGCGCGCAAGGCTTCAAGATGGCGATCCAGTTTCTCTCCGTCATCGTGCTTGCGCGTCTGCTCGTGCCCGAGGATTTCGGCCTGGTGGCTTCCGTCGGGCCGATCGTGGCCTTTGTCGGGCTGCTTCAAAACCTTGGCCTGCAGCAGGCCGTGGTCCAGCGCAAGGACATCAGTACCGAGCAGCTCAACCAGGTATTCTGGATCAGTGCGCTGGTGGGGCTGGGCAGTGCCGTGGTGGTTGCATGCCTGGCGCCCGCCATCGCTGCCTTCTATGGCGATCAACGCATGGTCGGGATCACCATCGGCTCTGCCTTGCCGCTGCTGCTTGGCAGCCTCGCGGCGGTGCCGCTGGCGCTGATGAACCGTCACTTGCGCTTTGGCCAGCTCGCGCTGAACGATGTGATTACCGCCGCTGCCGGACTTGCGACTACCGCAATCGCCGCCTATGCGGGGCTGGGCTACTGGTCGCTGGTCATTGGCCCGGCGGTTTCGGCTGTTGTCGCGCTGGCCGCGGCATGGCAGGTGGCGCGCTGGACGCCTTCGCGGCCGGACCTGAAGGTCGATACCGACATATTGTCTTTCGGCGCCAATCTGACCGGCTTCAATCTGGCCAACGTCTTCTCGCGCAATCTCGACAACATCCTGATCGGAAAATATTCGGGCGCGATCGAGCTCGGCTATTATGACCGCGCCTACAAGCTCCTGCTGTTTCCGCTGCAGAACATCAACCAGCCGCTGACACGCGTGATGGTGCCGCTGCTGAGCCGCATCCATGAGGACAAGCCGCGGTTTCGCGACATCTATGTGCGAACCAATTGGATGCTGGCGGCCATCACTATGCCCGGCATCGCGGCGCTGACGCTGACGTCGGACCAGGTCGTCGGGCTTCTCTTCGGCGAGCGCTGGACAGCGGTGGCGCCGATCTTCGCCTGGCTGGGCATCGCCAGCCTGATCCAGTCCGTCTCGAGCACCACCGGCTGGATCTTCATCTGCCAGGGCAAGACCAAGACCATGTTCCATTGGGGCATCTACTCGTCGCTGACGACGGTCGCCGCCTTCATCATCGGCCTGCACTGGGGCGCCGTCGGTGTCGCGGCGGCCTATGCGATCAGTGGTTATGTGCTGCGCGTCCCGGTACTTGCCGTTCTTGTCCATCGGGTCGGCCCGGTGACCGCAGCCGACTTCCTGGTCATGCAGGGGCTTTTCATCGCGTCATCGCTGCTTGCCTGGTCCGTGTACCGCGAGTTGCCGGCATCGCTGACCGGCCAGTCAGACCTGCTCGCGGTGGTCCTGGCGGTTGCCCTCAATTATTCGATCGGCCTGGTCCTCATGCTTGCCCTTCGCCAGTCGCGCAGCGCCCTGTTCACCACGCTTTCCGGCGCCATGCGCAACGCCCGCTAGGCCGGCAATCACCGGCCTCAAAAGCTCACCTGCCGACATCGCCGACGCATGCTCCTCAAGCACTGCCTGAAGGCTCGTCCTGCGATAGAGGTCGAGATTGGCGGTAAGTCTGCCGAGCTTCTCGCTCGCTTCCTCGGGCGTCACCGTGTCGATGTCGAGCAGCAGGTCGGCGACGCCGATCCGCTTGGCAAGTTCCTTGGTCTTGAATTCATAGGCGATCGGCAGCACCGGCGTGCCGACGCAGAGCGACATGATCATCATGTGCATGCGCGTTGCGACAACGAAGTCGAAGCCTTTCACCAGTGCCATCAGTTGCTCCGGCGTGTGGAACGAAGCGTCCACGCTGACATGCTTGGCGATCTCCGAATCGAGTTCGGCAACGATAGCCCGCGCCGTCTTGGAATCATCATGGGCGTATTCCGGCACGCCCTGGCAGGTGGAGACGAAGGTGACCTCCTTGGCGTGGTCCCTGACCAGGATGGTCGCGATCGCGCGGATCGAGTCGATGTAGCGGCGCATGCCGCCCTCGCCGTCGCTGACATAGTTCCAGTGACGGACTGAAATGGCGACGCGGCCGGTGACGGTCGCCGACCGACCGGAGGCCAGAATTTTTCCGATCCTGTCAGTATCGGCCAGGGCAAAGACAGCGTCGGCCACGACGTGGCATTTGCCGGGGTCTTTCACCATGTCCACAATGTGACCTCGCGAACGTTCGTCGCGCAGCAGGATGAGCGGGCTCCGATCGAAGATTGGGCTCAACTCCTGGCGATTGTAACTTTTGTTGAACGGGCCGAGCGATTGCGTGAAGAAGACGGGGTCCTTCCCCAGAATCGCGTCGATCCGGAATTGATTGAGTCGCCGTTCCAGATTGTAAGTCTCGACAAGATAGGTTCCGCCTGTCGTGACCACGAGGTCGGCGTCTTTGTAGATCTCGAGACCACGGCGATTGCTTGAGTTGAACAAACGCCCGAGAACTCCGCGGAAGCCGAACCGCCGCAGGGCATTGAGGACGAGCCGATTGTAGATCGGCTTGAACAGGTTCTTCAGCCCGCTGCCGTATTTGTAGCGGAACAGCGATTCCGACAGCAGCTTGTGGAATTCGAGATCAGGATACTCTTTCTTCGTGTAGAGCCTCGCCGCCACCTCCGGCTGGCTGTCGAAGACGTAGAACTGGATATCGTCTAGCACGATCGTCTTGAAAACATGGCGGATCGCCAGGAGAATCGCTGCATCCCCGGTATTCAGGCAGACGGTGTTTTCAACCGCGATCTTCATGGAATGACCTCATTTCGTGAGTAGTCCCGTGCTTCCATCGACGGGTGCGAAGGGCGGATTGCAGGCGGGTTGGCCGAAAATGCTGCACGCCAAGGATGGTCCTCGCGTCGTGATTATTGGCGCGCAGCCCGATGGCAGGCCAACGCGCGGTCCATGTGGCCCAAGCAGAGCGAGATTAACCCATCGATTTTGCAGTGCAACAAAAAACGGGGATCTTTGCTACGCTGCAACCAAAAATGTTGCGATGCAGCAAGAGCTGTACTAGCATTGTCGCGGGCGGGCCAACAGCGGTCGAGTTTTCATGCTGCATGTCTTGTACTTGGTACACGACGTCTCCGACCCGGCAGTGCGCCGGCGGATCATAATGCTCAAGGCAGGCGGCGCCCAGGTTACGCTGGCGGGCTTTCGTCGTACGGCAAGCGCAGTTGCTGATGTCGAGGGCTTGCAGCCGATCGATCTCGGCCCGACTCGTGATGGCCGATTCGCCCAACGTCTGGCCGCGATCATGAAGGCAGTTGTCTCGACCGGCTCGAAGCTGGGCTCAATGCCACGGCCCGACCTCATTGTCGCGCGCAATCTGGAAATGCTGGCGCTTGCCCGCCGCGCCAGATCGGCTTTCCAGGCAACGGTGCCGATCGTCTACGAGTGCCTGGATATCCATCGCCTGCTGCTTCGCGACGATCCGCTGGGATGGGCGATGCGCGGCGCAGAACGCTTCCTGGCTAGGGATGTGAAGCTTCTGGTGACCAGCTCTCCGGCCTTCATCGCCAACTATTTCAAGCCGTTCGGGCAGATTGCCGCCCCAGTCGAACTGCTCGAAAACAAGTATTTCGAGCCAGCCGCGGCCTCGCTGGATGACCGCGCGGCGCCGGAGAACCCCGTAGCGCCGCCTTGGCGGATCGGCTGGTTCGGGGCGCTCCGCTGCCGCCGTTCCCTGGAGCTTCTGGCCGAATTTTCGCGCCGCCTCGACGGCCGCTTTGAAATCGTCCTCAGGGGCCGCCCGGCGCTGTCCGAATTTCCCGATTTCCACGGTTTCGTCGAATCGGAACCCTGGCTCTCGTTTGGCGGGCCCTACCGCAATCCCGAGGATATGGCGGCGATCTACCGCGAGGTCCACTTTTCCTGGGCCATCGACTTTTTTGAGCAGGGCCTGAACTCCGAATGGCTGCTGCCCAACCGGCTCTATGAGGGCTGCCGCTTCGGAGCCGTGCCGATTTCGATGGGAGCCACCGAAACCGGCCGGTTCCTCGACCGGCAAGGCATAGGGGTTCTTTTGCCAGAAGCCACGCCCGAGGCGCTCGAAGTCGCCGTCGGCACGATGGAGCAGCATCGGTTCGGGACATTGAGGGCGCGTGTTCTCGCCCGCAATCCGCGCACCTGGAGCTACGACCGCGCCGATTGTCGGGCGCTCGTCGAAAAGCTCCGCGGGCTGACTGCGGCTCCCGGTCCATATGCTGCCGAAGCATTGGCATAGAAGGACTGCCGATGACGCAAACCGAAATTCCATCCTGCACGATCGTGGTTCCGTGCCTGAACGAGGCGGCCCATATCGGCGCGTTGCTTCGAGAGCTCCGCCCTGCGGCCGAGAGGCTGGGCGCGGTGATCATCGTTGCCGATGGCGGCAGCACGGACGGCACCAGGACGATGGTCGCGGACATCGCCGCAAAAGATCAGCGGGTGATCCTGCTGCACAATGAAAAGCGCTTGCAGAGCGCGGCAATCAATCTCGCCGTCGCCAGGTTCGGGGAAGGCGTCGACTATCTCATTCGCATCGACGCGCATGGCGGCTATCCCGCGGATTATTGCGACCGGCTGGTCGAAGAAGCGCAGGCCACCGGTGCGGATTCGGTCGTCGTCTCGATGCTGACCAGTGGCAGCGGCATGGTTCAGAAAGCAGCGGCAGCGGCGCAGAACTCCAGGCTCGGCACCGGCGGTTCCAAGCACCGGCATCTTTCGGCGGGGGAATGGGTCGATCATGGCCACCACGCACTGATACGGATATCGGCGTTCACCGCGGTCGGCGGCTATGACGAAACCTTCAGCCACAATGAGGATGCCGAACTCGACTATCGGCTCCGCCAGGCCGGCTACCGCATCTGGATGACCGGCAAGACGCAAATGGTCTACTACCCGCGCTCCTCGCTGAAGGGCCTCTATTTTCAATATCTCGGCTATGGCCGTGGCCGGGCGAAGAACGTTCTCAAGCACCGCATGATCCCGAAGATCCGGCAGATGGTGCCGCTTCTGGTGTTCCCCGTGGTTCTTCTCGCCGCCTTTTCCTTCGTCCACTGGCTGGCGGCCGTGCCGCTTTTGCTATGGGCGTCGGTCTGCCTCGGCTACGGCTTTTGGACCGCCGTCAGCCAGCGCAAAGCCGACATTGCGCTGGCCGGGGTCTCGGCAATGGTCATGCATTTCGGCTGGTCGGTCGGTTTCTGGCTGCAACTGCTCGCACCGCGACCGCAGCGCGGGGTAGCGTGATGGACCCGGTCAGGAAAAATCGAAGCATCGATATCTGCGTCTGCACATTTCGCCGGCCGGAGCTTGCCGACACGCTTCGCTCCATAGCGGCCATGGATATGCCCGCGGGATTCGACGTCGGTGTTATCATCGCCGACAACGACGATACGCCGACGGCCGAACAGATGGTGACGACGCTGGCTGCGAAGTTGAAGCTGCCGGTGACCTACCGGCACGCCCCGGCCCGAAACATCTCGATCGCGCGCAACGCTTGCCTCGATACCAGTGCGGCGGATTTCGTCGCCTTTATCGACGATGACGAGACGGCCACCGCTGGCTGGCTTGCCGAACTGGTGGCGACGGCGGAAGCAACAGGTGCTGCGACGGTGCTTGGGCCGGTGCAAGCCCGTTACCTGCCGGATGCGCCCGCCTGGATGCGCAAAGGCGATTTCCACTCGACCTTGCCGGTCTGGGTGAGCGGCGAAATCCGCACCGGCTACACCTGCAACGTCCTGCTCAGGATTGGCGCTGAGAGCCTGCGCGGCCGGCGCTTCAGCCTGGCGCGTGGCCAGACCGGCGGCGAAGATACGGAATTCTTCGACCAGATGGTCAAGGCCGGCGGCCGCATCGCCTTTTCGCCGGAGGCTTGGGTCGACGAAGCGGTGCCACCTGCCAGGGCGGCATTCGACTGGCTCGGCCGCCGCCGGTTCCGCGTTGGGCAGACGCACGGTCATCTTCTGGGGCGCAACACACACGGCCTTGCCCGGCTCAAGCAGGTCGGCATTGCCGCGGCAAAGGCCGCCTACAGTTTCCTGTCGGCAATTCCGGTCGCCATCGACCCCGTACGCCGGAACCGCAGCCTGCTTCGCGGCATTATGCATGTCGGCGTCGTCAGCGGCCTCGTCGGGGTTCGTGAAATCCGCCAATACGGCCTGTCTTCGCCGCAGCAAGGGGGCAAGCGTGCAGCCTGACGTGAGCTTCGTGATTGCCGCCTACAATGCCGAGGCGACCATCGATCGGGCGATTGCCAGCGCCGTCGCCCAGCGCAATATCAGCGTCGAGGTCATCGTCGTCGACGACAAGTCGCGCGACCGGACGCTCGACCTGGCGAGATCCTACCCCGAAGACATCGTACGCGTTGTCGCGCTTGAGCAAAACCGTGGCCCCGGCGGCGCCAGGAATGCCGGCCTTGAGCTTGCCCGCGGCAGGTGGGTCGCGGTCCTCGATTCGGACGACGCAGTCTATCCCGGGCGACTCTGCACCATGATCGAACGCGCGGAGAAAGCGGGCGCCGAGATCGCGGTCGATAATCTGCAGGTCGTTCGCGAGGATGGCGTTGCCGAAGAGACGATGTTCCCGGCCGACTATCTGGAAGGCCTCGGTTCAATCTCGCTGGCGGATTTCATCGGCGGTAACGTCCTCTTCGAATCGAGGTTCAATCTCGGCTACCTCAAGCCGATCTTCCAGCGCCGGTTCCTGAACGAGAACGGGCTTCGTTACGATGAAAGCCTGATCATTGGCGAAGACTATATCCTCCTGGCCAGTGCTCTGGCTAAAGGCGGCAAATGCGTCGTCGAGCCGACGACGGGCTATATCTACCACATTCGCACCGGTTCCATCTCCCGGGTGCTCGAACTTCATCACGTCGAGGCGATGCGCAGGGCCGATGCCACCTTCGCCGCGACCCGTTCCATGGATGCTGCGGCCGAGGCGGCGTTCGCCAGGCGCGCTCGCAGCCTGCGCAGGGCGGCATCATTCCTGTCGCTGGTCCAGCACATCAAGGCGCGGTCCCCGCTCAAGGCGATATGGACGGCGCTCAGCGATCCGGCGGCGGTTCGGCATATGAGCATGCCGATCGCCGTCCGGCTGCGAAGGGTAGCGGCACAGTTTGCCGTGGTGGCGGGGAGGTGAAGGGCTGCAGGTGAATGAAGACAGTTTCGCCGCCTGCGACAGGGTTGAAATCGATCTCCTCAGAAGGAACATGCAATGAAAAAAGTCAGGAAGGCAGTCATACCGGTGGCGGGGCTCGGAACGCGGTTCCTGCCGGCGACCAAGTCCATGCCGAAGGAAATGCTGCCGGTGGTCGACAGGCCTGTCGTGCAATATGCGGTTGACGAGGCGTTCGAGGCCGGCATCGAGCACATCGTCTTCGTCACCGGCCGCAACAAGGCGGTGATCGAGGACTATTTCGACCTGCATCCTGAACTGATCGGAACCCTGGAGCAGAGCGGCAAGAAGGCGCAACTCGAATCGCTTGAAAGCCTGCTTCCCGTCGCCGGCGCGACGAGCTTCATCCGCCAGCAGTCGCCGCAAGGCCTCGGCCATGCCGTCTGGTGCGCGCGCGAAGTCATCGGTGACGAGCCCTTCGCGTTGCTGTTGCCGGACATGGTATCCTTTGGCGGGCGCGGCTGTCTCGCCGAAGTCGCCGATCTTTATGCGCAGACTGGCGCAAACGTTATTGCCGTCGAGCGTTGCGACCCGACCGAGACCAGCAAATACGGCATTGTCGGGCGCGGCGCGGATGTCGGCACGGGCTTCGAGGTGACGGCCATGGTCGAAAAGCCGGCTCCTGCCAACGCGCCATCGAACTTCTACATCAACGGCCGCTACATCCTGCAGCCCGAGATATTCTCGTTGCTGGCCAGCCAGCAGCGCGGCGCCGGCAACGAGATACAACTGACCGACGCAATGGTGCGTCTCGCACAGACCCAGGCCTTCTTCGCCCAGCCTTTCGACGGCCGCATGTTCGACTGCGGTTCGAAGGAGGGCTTCATTCAGGCCAATGTCGCTTTCGCGCTGGCGCGGGAGGACATGAAGGGCCCGATCTTCGAGATGCTGCAGGAATTCGTCCGGTCGCATCAGCGTCGGGAAGAAGCCGCATAATGCCCATTTTTTCGAGGCATTGTGGGTGCGGCTGATGACGCAGGACAGGCCGTTGCGCCGCGCGCGACGCGCACTGTCCGGCGCAAGGTTTGCACCCTATGTCCCGACCTTCGAGGCGGTAGCGCCTGCAAACTAGAATTGGACCGAAGATGAACTATGCCAATTTTCCTGTCGACAAGAGGACGCCATTGCCGGCTTCTAATGCGGCAAACGCCGAAGACTTCATCGACATCGAGCGCCTGCTTGGCATGGCCGCGCGGCAGGCGAAAGTGGTTGCCGCCTGCGCCGTCATCGGTCTCTTTCTCGGCGTGCTCTATTTGCAGACGACGCCTCCTACCTATGTGGCGACGAGCAGCGTGCTGATCGACGAAGGATTGAACAAGGTCGTCGACGACATTTCGGCGGCGTCGGTCAGCATGCAGACCGACTCCGCCGTTCTGAGCCAGATCGAAATACTACAGTCGGCCAGGCTGGCTGGGGTGGTCGTCGACAAGCTGAAGCTCGATCAGAACGACGCTTTCATGAACCCTCCGACATCGGCCCTGTCGAAGGTTGCTGGCTTTGTGCGCGGTATCGTCCAGTCTGTCCGCCCCAAGCGCGCCGCTAGCACAACCGATGTCACTCAGCTTGATGCTGCGACGCGTGACGCGATCACCGCATCCTCATCGCCCCGTGACTACGCAATCTTCAAACTGCAGACCCAACTCGATGCCGAGCGGATCGGCCGGAGCTTTGTCATCAGCATCTCCTTTCAGGCGACCGATCCGGCGCTTGCGACCGCCATCACCAAGGCCTATGCCGATGCCTATCTAGCCGATCAACTTGATGCCAGCTTCGACGCGACCGAGCGGGCGGCGGTCTGGCTGCAAGGCCGGCTGACCGAGCTTCGTGAGAGCTCCCAGGCGGCTGCACTGGCGGTCGAAAAGTTCAGGGCCGAACACGGATTGGCCGTCAATGACGGCCAGCTGATCAGCGACAAGCAATTGTCCGATCTCAACACCCAGCTGATCGTCGCGCAGGCCGATACCGCACGTGCCGGCGCCCGCTATCAGCAGTACAAGTCGATCGTCGAAAGCGGCTCGGACAATGCGTTCAAGGACGCTGCGATATCGAACGACCAACCGAGCAGCTCGGTCATCACGACGCTGAAGAACCGCTATCTCACCGTATCCAAGCGGCAGCAGGATGTCGAAGCCAATTTCGGCCCGCAACATCCGCAGGCCGTCGCGCTCGCCAAGGAGAAGGCCGACATATCGGCGCAGATTTTCGGCGAGCTGAAGCAACTGACCGAAAGCTACCGCAACGAATACGAGGTCGCTCTGGCGCGCGAAACCGCGCTCCGCGCAAATGTCGCCTTGGCGGCTGGCAAGAGCTCCATCGACAACCAGTCGCAGGTCAAGCTGCGTGAGCTGGACCAAAAGGCGACGGCGCTGTCGACGCTCTACCAGACGTTCCTGAACCGCTATGAGGAGGCCGCCCAGCAGCAATCCTTCCCGGTCGGCAAGATCCGGGTCATCTCGGACGCGACGATGCCGCAGTCGGCCGCAACCCCGCGCACAGCCATCGTGCTGGGGCTTTCGCTGGCGCTTGGCATGATGCTGGGGGCAGGGGTTGGTGGCCTGAATGAATTCAGGGAACGCTTCTTCAGGACCGGCGAGGATGTCCGCGACCGTGTGGGCCTCAAATTCCTCGGCTACCTGCCGGTCATCGGCAAGGCTGGTAAGGATGACCAGCGCAATGGCGGTCAGCCTGACGTCAAAGTCGTTGAATCCAAGTCCGCCAAGTCCTCCAAATCCCAGCCCTCCAAAACATTGTCGGCAGCCGAAAAACGTGCGCGGATGCGGGTAACCGTCGATGCCCCGGCATCGATGTTCTCCGAGACGCTGCGCAACGCCAAGATCGCTTTCGACGTCGTGATGGAGGGCCAGGGCAGCCGGGTCATCGGCGTGGTCTCGGTGCTTCCCGGCGAGGGCAAGTCGACGGTGGCGGCCAATCTTGCCGGGCTGCTTGCCGTCAACGGATCGAAAACGCTGCTGATCGATGGCGACCTGCGCAATCCCGGCCTCAGCCGCAGCCTCGGTATGGAGGCCGAGCAGGGCCTGATGGAAGCTGTGGTGAGCGGGCAGACATGGCAGTCGGTCGGCAAGATCGACCGGCAGACCAAGCTGGCTATCATCCCGGCCGTCCTGCGTGGCCAGTTTTCGCATACCAGCGAGCTTCTGTCTTCAGCCGGCATGCGGCGTTTCATCGATAACGCCAAGGAAACCTTCGAATACATCATCGTCGATCTGCCGCCGCTCGGGCCTGTCGTCGACGCCAAGGCCTTCGCTCCGCTTGTCGACGGCTTCGTGCTGGTCACCGAGTGGGGACGCACGCCGCGTGCGATGGTGCAATCCATGCTCAGCTCGGAGCCCTACATCGCCAAGAAGATCATTGGCGCGGTGCTGAACAAGGTCGAACTGAAGAAGCTGGCCAAATATGGCGCGATCGGCGGCTCGGAAAAATTCTTCGACAAATATTCGAGCTACTATCTGGAAAAATCGGAAGCGCGCACCAAGGCAGCCGCCTGAGCGACGACATCGCGCTCAAGAAAATATCAACCTGGCGCGGTTGTCGACGATCCTGAGGGCGGTCAGCTGGCCGGTTTGGAAGGCGCCGGTGTCTATGCCAAGCCGGCGTCCCTCGAGCTTCGGAGTGTCGACCGGCGTATGTCCGTGCACGACATAGCGGTCGAGAAGATGCGCAGCGTCGAAGAAGTCCGAACGGATATTCAGCAGGTCGTCTTCGTCCTGCGCGGCGAGGTCGATGCCGGGCCTGATGCCGGCATGGACGAACACGAATTTCGCCGAACAGACCATGACCGGCAGCGCGCGCATGAAGCTAATGTGGTCGGCTGGAATGACTTCCCGAATGCGCTTGTCGACCTCCTCGCTTGACCCATAGAGATCGGCCATGCGCGACGGGTCGACGCCGTAGGAAAACAGCGTTTGCAGGCCGCCTATTGCCAGCCACGACTCTCTCGAAATGATCCCGTCGACGTAGTTCAGCATCACGACTTCGTGGTTGCCGGCAAGGCAGATGCGCTGGAAATCACGGAGCGGTGGCGCCAGCAGATGATCGAGCACACGCGCCGACTGGGGTCCACGATCGACGTAGTCGCCAAGCATGATGATGAGCTTGCGCCCTTCGAAGGGCGCCGAATCGAGCAGGATCTTCTGCTCCAGGGCGCGGAGTTCCTTGTAGCAGCCATGCACGTCGCCGATCGCATAGACGACTGCGCCCCGCATATCGATCTCCAGCCGCTGGCGTGCCGCGGCCTGGGGCTTTCTCGATCGCTGGAACAGGGTCACGTATGGCATCTCGCATGGCTGTGGGTGCGTCTCGATTCCGAAACAACATGACGACACCGCGCGTGGATACCACGTCCCGCGCCGGTCGTTCCATACCGGAGCTTCGGACGCAACTCGGCGCCCCTTACAGGCCGATGCTGCGCCGGTTCAGCGCGGCGGTGATCTCGTCGAGGATGGCCGGGTCGTCGATCGTTGCCGGCATGGCCCATTCCTCCTTGTCGGCGATCTTCTGCATGGTGCCGCGCAGGATCTTGCCAGAGCGCGTCTTCGGCAGGCGCTTGATCGTCACCACCGTCTTGAAGGCAGCGACCGGGCCGATCCGTTCGCGCACCAGGGTGACAACCTCATTTTCGATGATGCCGGCGTCGCGGTCGACGCCGGCATTCAGCACGACGAAGCCGAGTGGAACCTGGCCTTTCATAGCATCGGCAATACCGACGACGGCGCATTCGGCGACGTCGGGATGCGCGGCCACAACCTCCTCCATGGCGCCGGTCGATAGCCGGTGGCCGGCGACATTGATGATGTCGTCGGTGCGAGCCATGACATAGAGATAGCCGTCCTCGTCCATCATGCCGGCATCCGCGGTTTTGTAGAAGCCGGGGAACTCGTCGAGATAGGCTTGGCGAAACCGCTCGTCGGCATTCCACAGCGTCGGCAGGCAGCCGGGGGGCAACGGCAATCTCACCACGACATTGCCAAGCGTACCACGCTTGACCTCATGCCCGGCATCGTCGAGCACGCGGATGTCATAACCGGGCATCGGCACGCCGGGCGAGCCGTATTTGACCGGCAGCAGGCCCAGTCCGGCGGGGTTGATGGTCATCGGCGAGCCGGTCTCGGTCTGCCACCAATGGTCGATCACCGGCACGGTCAATTTCTGCTCCGCCCATTTGATGGTTTCCGGATCGGCGCGCTCGCCGGCGAGGAACAGCGTCCGGAATTTGGACAGGTCGTATTTCGGGACGAATTCGCCCTTCGGGTCCTGTCCTTTGATAGCGCGAAAGGCGGTTGGCGCGGTGAACAGCGCGACGACGCCATGCTCGGCGATCACACGCCAATAGGTGCCGGCATCGGGCGTGCCGACCGGCTTGCCCTCGAACAGGATCGTTGTGCAGCCATGCAGCAGCGGGCCGTAGACGATATAGGAATGGCCGACCACCCAGCCGACATCGGAAGCCGCCCAGAACACTTCGCCCGGTTTGACGCCGAACTCGTTTTCCATCGACCATTTCAGCGCGACCATATGGCCGCCATTGTCACGCACGATTCCCTTCGGCTGGCCGGTCGTGCCCGACGTGTAGATGATGTAGAGCGGATCGGTGGCAAGCACCGGAACACAGTCGACATTGGCACCCGCGGCCCGCTCCCGCGCCACGGCGTCGGCATAGTCGATATCGTGGTTTTCCCTGAGTTCGCAGCGCAGTTGGTCGCGCTGCAGGATAAGGCAGCTTTCCGGCTTGTGCCGCGACATCTCGATCGCCTTGTCGAGCAGCGGCTTATAGGCAACGACGCGCCCTGGCTCCAGGCCGCAGGAAGCGGAGATGATCAGCTTCGGCTTGGCGTCGTCGATACGGGTGGCGAGCTCATGCGAGGCAAAGCCGCCGAAGACCACCGAATGCACGGCGCCGATCCGCGCACAGGCAAGCATGGCGAAGGCTGCTTCCGGCACCATCGGCATGTAGATGATGACGCGATCGCCTTTTTGGATGCCACGATTCTTGAGCACCGAGGTCAGCGCGATCACCTCGCGCTTCAACTCGGTATAGGTGAACTTCCTGATTGTGCCGGAAATCGCGCTGTCATGGATCAACGCGATCTGGTCGGCACGGCCGCCCGCCACATGACGATCGACGGCATTGAAGCAGGTGTTGCACGAGGCGCCAATGAACCACCTGCCATAGACGCCGGCATTGGCGTCGAACACCGTCTCAAAGGGCGAGAACCAGTCGATTGCGCCCGCGGCATCGGCCCAGAATTTTTCCGAGTCGCGTTTCCAGTCGTCATAGACCTCGTGGTAGTGTGACGCCATCCAGCTTCCTCCCCAGGAATGTTTGCTGTCCTTGAAATAGCGTATGCTGGTTTGTGTAACCATGTATTTGTGCGTTTCGTTTGCCGTCGTTCTAACTTGGCCGCAAGTGCGGGTCATGGTGGTCTGGGGGCCGGTATCGTTCGAATTTTCGGCATTAGGGGCAGGGCGCGATGAAATTGCGATATGAGCTTGGGTTTGCCGCGGTTGCGACGCTGGCGGTGGTGCTCGCTTCAGCTGCTCAGGCAGGCGACGCGGCGGCTCGGCACGTCATCGGCTTTTCGCCAGACGGCAACTACTTCGCCTTCGAACAGTACGGCACGCTCGATGCCGGTGCTTCGGATTCGGGCTGGTCGGAGATCGACATCATCGACACGCGGACCGATGAGTTCGTCGGCGGCAAGCCGATCGTCATCGCCGACGAGACGGAGGATTCGACATTGACGCTTGCGCAGGCGAGGGCACAGGCCGCCGAACTGGCGGCGCCTTTGCTGGCCACATATGCCATCGCGCCGCGCGGCGAGCGGACTGCCTTGGACAGGTTCACCTTTCCCGACGACATGGTCGCCTACAATGACATTGCGCGCCTCGAGCAGGTTTCGCAAAAATGGCTTTCGCCGGCCTATGACGAGCTTGGCACCATCCAGCTCGAGCAGATCCGTGCCGACAGCACGGCGGATTGTTCAGCGAGTTTCGACGCGACGCAGCAAGGCGAAACGACCGGCAAGGCGCTCGGCTTTCGCCTGACGCTGCAGGGTCAGGACGGCAAGCCGATCAAGCTGCTGCATGAGGACAAGGCGGTGCCCGGTTCGAGGAATTGCCCGACTTCCTACAGCCTGTCGGAATCTTACGCATTCACCCCGGATGGAAAACCGGGCGTGCTTGCGGTGCTCGTGCAGCGCTTCAGCCAGGGATTTGAAGGGCGCGACCGCCGTTTCATCGCCGTGACTGGCCAGGCGCATTGAGGCAACGCGCTGAGACGTAGTCCGCTACCCGAGTTTGTTGTCCCTAAAGCGGGAGGGCAGCGAGCATAAGTCCGACCCCGCCGACGATCAGCAAGGCGGCTGCCAGCACCTTTCCATGGCGCTCGAAACCCGTCGGCGCCCGATCCCAATTGTAACGCATGCTCGAACTCCCCAAACCCGCAGATCTTACGCAGGGTGAGGAGGGCAACTGTCTGGCGATGCGCGGCGTTGCCGATACCGGTCTTGTCACCGACTATTTCTGGGGCATTCTCCGCCGCTACATGCCCCAGCGCAGCGCGGCCGTATGTACCGGTGCATCCCACCAAACAGCCGCCTCGTCGTCGAGCATGCTCAGCGTGATCGAACAGCCGGCCATATCGAGCGAGGTCACATAGGACCCGACCAGCGACCGGATCACCGTCACGCCGTGCTTCTCGAAGATTTTGCGGGCGCTGTTGTACATCAGATAAAGCTCCATCAACGGCGTGCCGCCAAAGCCGTTGACGAAGAGCAGCGCCTGGCCTCTGGCACCGTCGCCCAGGTCACCCAGGATTGCGGTACAGATCTCCTCGGCGATAGCATCGGCGCTTTTCAATGTGTCGCGCCGCCTCCCAGGCTCGCCGTGGATGCCGACCCCGAACTCCATCTCGCCGTCGCCGATATCGAAGGTCGGCTTGCCCGCCGCCGGCACGGTGCAACTGGTCAGCGCCACGCCCATCGAGCGTGTTGCGCCATTGATGCGCTCGCCGAGCGCCTTCAACGGCTCCAGTGCCATGCCTTGCTCGGCCGCCGCGCCGACGATTTTCTCGACCACCAGCGTGCCGGCGACGCCGCGCCGGCCGGTGGTGTAGGACGAGTTTTCGACCGCAACGTCGTCATTGGTCACGATTTGCATCACGCCTTCCGACATTTCAGCGGCCATGTCGAAATTCATCACGTCGCCCTCGTAGTTCTTGACGATGAACAGGCAGCCGGCGCCCGTATTGACGACTTCGGCCGCCGCCATCATCTGGTCAGGCGTCGGCGAGGTGAATACCTGGCCGGGGCAGGCCGCATCCAGCATGCCGTGCCCGACGAACCCGCCATGTAGCGGCTCGTGACCCGAGCCGCCACCGGAGATCAGCGCCACCTTGCCCGGTGTGACCAGCTTGCGGCGGACAAATTTGTGTTCCTCGCCAAGCGCCAGGATATCGGCATGCGCGGCAACGAAGCCGTCCAGGCTCTCGGTCAGCACCGTATCGACCGAATTCAAAAATTTCTTCATGGCCGTCCTCCCGAAATAGCCCAGCGTCAGCTGCCCTTGCCGGCGATGCTGGTGATCTTCTGGATGAAATCGTTGACCGCCCGGTCGAGCGCCGCGTTCTGCTTGTCGTCGCCGAAATCGGGAACGATCAGCGAGACATGGCGTGTCTTGCGCAAGCCTGCGGCCAGCGACATCTTTCCCGGATGCGCCCGATGGTAGGCCTCAAGGAAATGATCGCGTTCGGCCGGGCTGAAATGGCAGACGGAGAAGATAGCCGGCAAATGCTTCGACGGGATCGGCGTCGAATAGGCCGGGCTGGAAATCTGCGTGACGAAGCTGCGATGCTTGCCCAGCGCATCAGCGAGGCGCTGGCGCATGCCGGACGGGCGCTGGTCGATCACCTGCGACAGGATCGTCTTGTAGGCGCGGATTGCCTCTTCGGGGCCGGATTGCGACGTCTTGTCTGCCATACCGGGGCCTAGATCGAAACGTCCGCGATGGCCGCCTTGGCCATCGCGAGTTGGGCGGGAGCGACGGAGAGGTCACGCAGGCCGGTTTCGAGCAGCGCCGGGATCGAGGCGGGGTCGCCGCCGGCATCGCCACACAGGCTGACCGGGATATTATACTCGCGACCGAAGGCGGCAACCGAGGCGATCAGCCGGAGCACGGCCGGGTGCCTGACCGAATTCAGATGCGCGACCGACGCATTGTCGCGCGCGGCGGCCATCACGTATTGGGTCAAATCATTCGAACCGATCGAGAAGAAGGCGGCCTTGGCGAATGCCTCCGGTGCGATGGCCACCGACGGCACCTCGACCATGATGCCAAGCGGCGGCATTTTGTGCGCGATGCCGCGCGCCAAAAGGTCAGCCTGCTCCTCAGCGAACAGCGCGGTGGCGCGTTCATACTCTTCCGGAACGGCGATCATCGGGAACATTACCTTCAGATTGCCGCGCATGGCGGCACGTAGCAAGGCGCGGATCTGCACGCGAAAGACCTCCGGACGCATCAGCGACAGCCTGATCCCGCGCAGGCCAAGGAATGGGTTACCTTCCTCGACGGTCAGGCCCGGCACAGGTTTATCGCCGCCCGCATCGACAGTACGGATCGTCACCGGCCTGTCGCCTGCCCATTCCAGCACTCTACGGTAGGCGCGATATTGCGTCTCCTCGTCCGGCAGCGTCTTGCCGAACAGGAATTCGGTCCGCATCAGCCCGACACCGTCGCACGCCGCAGCATCGATGCGGTCGACATCGGACGGATCGGCAATATTCACCTGCACGTGGACCGATATGCCGGTCTTCGTTGCTGCCGGCCTTGTCAAATAGGCTGCCGCTTTGTCGCGATGCGCCGCGAAAGACGATGACGATCGCCGGAATGCATCGATCTCCGCTTTCGAAGGCGCCAACACGATGCCGCCATGTTCGGCATCGAGCAGTGCGATTCCGGCAAGGTGAGCCGGCGAAGCACCGGGCCCGGCTACCCCACGCGCTACGAGCCCCAACCCCACCACCATTGGCACGCCGCGTGAGCGTGCCAGCATTGCGACATGACTTGCGGCACTTCCGGCCGTAAGTGCTATGCCGCCGCCGGCACTCCAGTCGGTTTCGAGGAAGCGCGTCGGTGCGATATCCTCGCCGTAGAAGATCGCACCTGCCGGCGCGGCAATGTCGCCGCCCCCGGCAAGCGCGCGTAGCACCTGGTCGCGTATGTCGCGCATGTCGGCCGCGCGCGCCCGGAAATAGTCCTGCTCGGATGTTTCATAGCCGGCTATCTCGGCGTCGAGCGCTTTTCGCCAGGCCACATCAGCAGCCATGCCCTCGGCAATTCGCGCAAAGGCCGGGCCGGTCAGCGCGTCGTCCTCCACCATGGCGAGCTGGAATTCGAGGATCCCGGCCGCCTCGCTGTCGCTGGTTTCGATCAATGTCGCGAGCCGGCCTGCGGCAATGGAAATGGCGGCCTCAAGCGCCGCCTTCTCGTCCCCGGCAGTCGCCTTGCGGACATAACGCACAGCAGCCTGGTCCAGATTGAACAGCGGCCCCTCGGCATAGCCGGCCGATGCCGAAATGCCCTGCAGCCTAAGCGGTTCGGGCATGGTCCTTGCCTTCGTCGAAATCGCGCCGCACCAGCTCGACCAGTGCGCCGACCGCCTCGCCGGCGCCGTCCCCTTTGGCTCTGATATGCAGGACAGTGCCTTTCGGCGCTTTCGCCGCCATCACCTTGACGATGCTCTTGGCGTCGAACCATGGCCCGTTGGCGGCGAGCGCAATCTCGACGTCGGCCGAAAACGTCTTGGCAAGCTTGGTGAACTTCACCGAAGGACGCGCATGCAGTCCCACCTCATGGGTGATCAGGACGCTGGCTTCGGCTGCTGCGGACATGCTTGTCAAAATTCCCGTTCGTTCACGACGGCGACAATTCGTGCGCCGTCGCCACCACTTCCCTGAGCGAGGCGCCGCCGGAAGCCTCGGTCGCCGCCATCACCGCGCCTTCGACGATCGGCGCATTGCAGACGATGATCTTCTGGGCGCGTGGTTCGCCGATCATCTCGACCGCCATCTCGCTATTGGTCTCGGCACCGCCGAGATCGACGAGGATCGCGACCCCCGCCTCCGACCAGGCCTTGTCGATGGCGTCCATGATCGCCTCGACATTGGTTCCCAGCCCGCCATGGCCGTTTCCCCCGCACCATGCAAGCGGCACTTCGTTGCCGACCATCTGCCGCACCATGTCGGCGGTGCCTTCGGCGACCAGCGGCGAATGCGATACGATGACGATGCCGACATTGCTCATGCGCGCCTCTCGATTGCCTCCGCTACGGCCCGCACCAGAAGCGCAGTCGAGCGTGCGCCGGCATCCATATGACCGATCGAACGGTCGCCAAGGAACGAGGCGCGCCCACGCAGCGCCTTCATCGGCACGGTCGCGTCGGCCGCGTTGTCGGCGATCTCGACGATGTCCGCTGCCGTCTTTCCCTGCAGCAGGGCCTCATGCACCGGCTGCAGCACGTCGAGCATGGTTTTTTGCCCGGCCTGCGACTTGCCTCTGGCTGCAACCGCGTCGATCGCCTTGCCGAAGGCCGCCGCCAGGTCGGCGCGACCTGGCGCGGCGGAAATCTCCTTGCCGAGCGCCATGAACAGCGTGCCGAACAACGGACCGGAGGCTCCGCCGACGGTCATCACCAGTTTGGTGCCGATCGCCTTCAGCGCCTCGGGCAACGGCTTTGCCGCAAACGCGCCGGCCTCGGCCCGCACTGCCTCGAAGCCGCGTTTCATGTTGAGCCCATGGTCGCCGTCGCCGATGGCCTGGTCGAGACTGGTCAGCTCGTCGGCATGTGCGGCGATCGTGTTTGCCGCCGCCTCGATCAGCCTGGAAATATCCGCCGCCGCCATGTCACCCATGCTCCTGGCCCCTGCGCTGCCGGCAGTACGAGAAAATTGCATATCCGGCAATTGAAGCATTTTTTTCCCCAGTCAAGCGGGTTCGAGCAACGCAGCGAGGGCAGTGAAGACCTCGGCGACGGCAAAGGCGCCGGGGTCGACCACGCCGTCGAGCTGGCTGCCAATATAGGCGGACCGCCCGGCCTTGGCCTTGCGCATGGCAGCGGTGGCCTCGGCTCCGCGTTGCGCCGCGACCGCCGCATCTTCCAGACTCCCCCTATCCAGCGCCCTCAAGGCGGGTTCCAGGGCATCGATCATCGTGCGATCGCCGACCCTCGCTCCACCATAGAAGGACATCCGATCGAGGCCGGCGAGAAGCGCCTTGGGAAGCGTTTCGCCAGACTCCAGCGCCTGCGCGGCGGCGGTGAAGAAGATCGACAACAGCACGCCGCTAGAGCCGCCCATGCTGGCGCTCAGGATGTCGCCGACGACGGCGAGCGTTGCGGCAGGGTCAGCGAGCGGCAGTGTCGCAATGCGACCAAGCACGCTGCGCGCACCGGCCGCCACAGTCGATCCGGTGTCACCGTCTCCCGCCTTGGCATCCAGTCCGTTCAACGCGCCTTCAAGCGAGATCAGCCGTTCGCAGACCGCGACAACCAACCGGTCGGTGCGTGCGTCCTGGCTGGCTTTCGACGCGTTCGGGCCGGCGGCTTTGGCCATCGGCACGACGCTGGCTTGGCGAGCGGCTCTTGCCGGCAGCCAGGCGTGAGGGCCTACCGGCGCCCGCAACGCCGCTTCGCGCGACGCATCGAGCCGGATCAGCGACAGGGAAAAGCCGTTCATGTTGAGCGCGGTCACAAGCTGCCCGGGCCCGATTGTCAGCGTCACCTTTTGTGCCAGCGGTGAAGCCAATACCGCATTGGCGACAAGCAACATTTCCAGCGGTGGCACCGAACCGAGATTATTGATCAGCAAGGCGTAGTCGCTGACCGGATCGAGCCGCGCGGCAAGGCGCTCCGACATGATCGCAACCAGCCTTTCGGCACTTTGCACCGCAATCCGCTCAACGCCCGGTTCGCCATGGATGCCGAGGCCGAGTTCAGCGTCGTCGGCGCCAAATCTTTCGTCATGGCTCTGACCGGGGATCGAGCAGGATGACAGCGATATGCCGAGCGAAACGATATCCGCCGCCGCTGCCCGCGCCGCAGCGGCAACCGTCGCCAGGTCAATGCCGACTTCCGACAGATGGCCGGCGATCTTGTGCACGAACAAGGTGCCGGCCACGCCACGCGGCTGGGCAATGTCCGGCAGGGCGATATCGTCGGCGACAATTACCATCTCGACCCGAAAACCTTCGGCGCGCGCCTTCTCGGCTGCCAGGCCGAAGTTGAGGCGATCGCCGGTATAGTTCTTGACGATCAGCAGGCACCCGGCGGGACCGGTCACCGCGCGGATGGCGGCCAATACCGCTTCCACGCTCGGCGAAGCAAAGATCTCGCCCGAAACCGCCGCCGTCAGCATGCCAATGCCGACAAAGCCGGCATGGGCAGGTTCGTGCCCGGCCCCGCCGCCGGAAATGACCGCGACCTTGCTCTTATCCCAGTCCGCGCGGAGAATGACCTTGATCTCGGGATAGCCGTCGAGGCGAGCGAGATCGCCGGCGCCGGTCGTACCGAGGAAGCCGTCCAGGGCCTCAGTTACGATCGTATCCCTGCGATTGAAAAAATGCTTCATCGAATTGGTCCAGTCCGGTGCCCGAAATTGCCGGTTGAAAGGTGCCAGGAAAACACTCGCGCAGCGCTCACATCAGCCGTCGCCCATCGGGGCCGAAATACAGCGGCGAGCGATAGCGGATCATGATCTTGTCGCCCTGAGCCAGGTCGGTGTCGGGGTCGGTTAGCGTCACCAGCTTCCTGGTCCCCACCGTCACATGCAGATGGTTCTGGTCGCCGAGATGCTCGACCCAATCGACGACGCCGTCGGCATGGCCGTTCGCCGCCTTCTCGATCGAAAGATGTTCGGTGCGAGCACCGATCGTCTTTGTTCCCGCCGGCGCGCCGCCATCCGGCAGCAGTCCGACCGGCAACAAATTGATTGCCGGTTGGCCGAGCCGTGCGGCGACGTGTAGGTTTGCCGGCTCAGAATAGATCGTGCGCGGGGAACCGATCTGCACCAGCACGCCGTCGGCGAGAATGCCGATGCGGTCGGCCATGGTCATCGCTTCGATCTGGTCGTGCGTGACGTAGAGCATTGTGGCGCCGAGTTCCGCCTGGATGCGCTTCAGCTCTAGCCTGAGATCGGCGCGCAGCTTGGCGTCGAGCGACGACAGCGGCTCGTCCATCAGGTAGATCGACGGCTTGCGCACCAAAGCGCGGCCGATGGCGACGCGCTGCATCTCGCCGCCAGAGAGTTTGGTCGAGCGATTATTCAGCTTGTGGTGGATGCGCACCATCTTGGCCACGTCCTCGACGCGGCGGCGGATCTGATCCTCCGGCATTTTCCGTGCTGGCGAGCGCAGCGGAAAGGCGAGGTTGTCGTAAACCGACAGATGCGGATAGAGCGAATATTGCTGGAATACGAAAGCGGTGTCGCGCTCGGCCGGCGACAGCGTCGTCGTGTCGTGGCCGGCAATATGGATCGAGCCCGCTTCCGGACGCTCCAACCCGGCGATCAGCCTGAGCGTCGTCGTCTTGCCGGCGCCGGTCGGCCCGAGCAGCACGACGAATTCCCCGTCGGCGATATGCAGGTCGAGATTGTCGACGGCGACATGCTCGCCAAAAGCCTTGGTCACGCTTTTGATGTGAACGTCAGCCATGATGTGCTCTCCCCTGGGAGGCCGAGTCATGGATTTCGGTGCGCACCGCACGCCCGGATCCTTTTGCGAACAGCGACAGCCGCGCGCTGCTCAGCGCCAGGCCCACATGATCGCCCGGATTGAGCCGGATTTCGGCCGGCACCCTAGCCTTGATGATGCCGTCCGCTGTCTCCACCGCGACGATCTGAGTGGTGCCGAGATATTCCGTGCCGTAAATAGCACCGCGCAGCTTCGAAGCGTCGTCGAAGCGGATGTGCTCCGGTCGGATGCCAAGCGCCATCTCGGCCGGCGCGACGTCCTCGCGGATCTCCGGCACGGCCACCTTCGCTCCTTGCACAACAATTTCCCTGGCGCCCTTTGAAAGCCCGCCGCCGAAGCCGAGGAAATTCATCGGCGGCGAGCCGATGAAGTCGGCGACGAACATCGTCGCCGGCCGGTCGTAGATCTCGCGCGGCGTGCCGAACTGCTCGATGACGCCGTGGTTCATCACCGCGATCTTGTCGGCCATCGACATCGCTTCCATCTGGTCATGCGTGACATAGACGGTGGTGGCGTGGATGCGGTTGTGCAGTTCTCGCAATTCATGGACCATCAGGTCGCGGAATTCGGTGTCGAGCGTGCCGAGCGGCTCATCCATCAGGAAACATTTTGGCCGCCGTACGATGGCGCGGCCGAGCGCCACGCGCTGGCGATCGCCGCCGGCAAGCCCGGAGACCGATTTGTTGAGCAGATGGTCGATCCGCAAAAGCTTCGCCGTCTCCTCCACTCGGCTCCGGATTTCAGCGCCTGGCATGCCTTGCGCCAGCAGTGGAAAGCCGATGTTCTTCCGCACATTCATGTGCGGATAGAGCGCGAACAGCTGGAAGACGAAGGCGATGTCGCGCTCGCGGGCACGCCGCATGGTGACGTCCTCGCCGCCAAGCAGGATCTTGCCGCCGGTCGGCAGTTCGAGCCCGGCGATCATGCGCAACGTCGTCGTCTTGCCGCAGCCGGACGGCCCCAGCATGACGAAGAATTCGCCGTCCTCGACGACGAAGTTGGAATCCTGCACGGCGACGAAATCGCCGAATGCCTTCCTCAGATGTTCGACCCTGATCTCGGCCATCGTCTACTCCGGAAATTTCGAGACGATGATGAACATCGCCGTGCCCGCAAGCATGGTGATGAAGGAATAGGTGTAGAGCACCAGTGCGAAGGGCTGGAACAGCATCAGGAAGCCGATGGCGATGATCGCGGTGGCGACGTTTTCCATCAGCCCGCGCCTGGCCCAGACGGGCCAGCGCGATTTGCGTTTTGCGATCATGCTCATTTACGCACCGCGCCAAAGGTGATGCCGCGCAGCAATTGCTTGCGAAGCAGGATGGTGAAGACCAGGATTGGCACCAGGAAGATCGTCGTGCCGGCCGCGACCGCCGGCCAGTCCTGACCGCCTTCGCCGATGATGGTCGGGATGAAGGGCGGCGCGGTCTGCGCCGTGCCCGAGGTCAGTAGCGCAGCGAAGGCATATTCGTTCCAGGCAAAGATCAGGCAGAAGATGGCGGTTGCGGCAATACCGGTGGTCGCCTGCGGCAGTACCGTGCGCCAGAACGCCTGCAGCCTGGTGTAGCCGTCGATCATCGCCGCTTCTTCATATTCGCGCGGGATCTCGTCGATGAAGCCTTTCAGCAGCCACACCGCCAAGGACACGTTGACCGCCGTATAAAGCAGGATCATGCCGAGAGCCGTGTCCGACAGGCCAAGCTCCCGGTACATCAGGTAGATCGGGATGGCGACGGCGATCGGCGGCATCATCCGCGTCGACAGGATGAAGAACAGAAGGTCGTCGGCGAGCGGCACCTTGAAGCGCGAAAAACCATAGGCCGACAGCGTGCCGAGGAACACCGCGCAAAACGTCGAGCCGAACGCGATGATCAGCGAATTGACGAAGCGCGGCATGAAGTTGGACGGGCCGGCGATCACCATGTTGCGCTTGCGCACCGTCTCGTCGCACAGGCCCGTCGCCGGTCCCAGCGAGTTGATGTATTCCGGTGTTTGCCGAGTCCGGGTCGAGAACAGGTTGCAGTAGCCCTCGAGGCTGGGCTGGAACAGGATCTTCGGCGGATAGGCGATCGAATCCGGCGGCGTCTTGAAGCTGGTGGCGAAGATCCACAGCAGCGGCACGATCGAGATCAGCGCGTAGGCGACGATGATCGTGCCGGCGACGCGCTTCGACGTGGCCGACGGCGCGACAACGGAATGGGCTGACGTCAGGCTCATCTCTGCTTCACCTTGTTGAGCGCCTTGACGTAGATGTTTGCGAGGCCAAACACTGCGACGAACAGGATGATGGCGAAGGCCGAGGAATAGCCCGTCCGCCAGCTTTCGAAGGCCTGCCGCTTCAGCGTGATCGAGGCCACTTCGGTGGTCGATCCCGGCCCGCCGCCGGTGAGCAAATTGACCATGTCGAACATCTTGAAGTTCTCGATGCCGCGAAACAGCACCGCCAGCATGATGAAGGGCAGCGCCATCGGCAGCGTGATCGACCAGAACTGCCGCCAGTTGGAGGCGCGGTCGACCTCGGCCGCTTCGTAGATGTATTCGGGGATCGAGCGCAGGCCGGCGAGGCAGATCAGCATCACGTAAGGCGTCCACATCCAGGTGTCGACGATGATGATCGACCATGGCGCCAGTGACACGTTGGAGAGCATGCTGATTTCGGTTGCCGGAATGCCGGTGACGAACGAAACGGCATAGGCGAACAGCCCGATCTGCGGCTCGTAGAGGAAGCGCCAGAAATTACCGACCACCGCCGGCGACAGCATCATCGGCACCAGGATGATTGTCGTCCAGAAGGCGTGGCCGCGAAACTTGCGGTCGATCAGCCAAGCCAGCGTGAAGCCGATCAGCGTCTGCAGCAGGATGGTCCAGAACACGAAATGCGCCGTCGTCTGCATGGCGATCCAGATGTCCTGGTCGGCGAGGATGCGCTTGTAGTTTGCCAGCCCAAGGTTCTTCACAACCTCGTTGGGCCGATTGGCGCGAAAATTGGTGAAGGACAGATAGATTGCCCAGAACAGCGGAAAGATGTTGATAGCTAAAAGCAACAGGATCGTCGGCGAGATGAACAGCCAGGCGAGGCCCTTGTCGCTGATGCCCCGGACCTTGCGGGCCAACGGCTCGGGCGTAGCCCGGGCAACGCTGTCCGCCGTCCGATTGAGCATGGTCAGTCCTGCTTCGGTCACTTGGCTCGTCTCGACAATGGAATTTATCTGAACTGTGTCCCGTGCCAAGTGGCACGGGACGGTTCGGTCACGGGCTCGGGAGGAGCCGGTTACATCTTGCCCCGGCTACATCTTGCCATCGTCCTGGAAGACCTCGGTCCAGTCCTTGACGAGGCCGTCGAGCGCATCCTTGGCTGAGCCTTGCCCGGCAACGACATAGTCGTGGAAGCGCTTCTGCGATGCCTGCAACAGCGGGGCATAGCTCGGCTCGGCCCAGAAGTCCTTCACGATGGCCATCGAGTCGAGGAAGGTCTGCGCGTAGGGCTGGCTGGCCGGGAAGGCCGGGTCCTTGACGACCGCGTTGAGGCAGGAATAGCCGCCGAGCGACCACCATTTGGACTGCACGTCCTTGTTGGCGAACCATTTGATGTATTTGAGCGCGGCTTCCTGCTTGTCGGAATAGGAGACCACCGAGATGCCTTGGCCGCCGAGCTGGGCGAACTGGTCCCCGTCCGGACCTTTGGGATTGACGAAATAGCCGATCTTGTCGCCGCCGACATTCTCGTCCTTCTGCAGGCCTGGCCAGGTGAAGGCGAAGTTCATGTGCATCGCCACCTGGCCGGATTTGAAGGCATCGACGCCTTCGCCCATGTAGCTGTTCGAGGCGCCGGGAGGGGTGCAGCAATCGTAGAGGGCTTTGTAGAACTCCAGGCCCTTCACCGATTTATCGGAGTTGACGAAGCCTTCCATCTCGTAGGGCTTTTTCGGGTTTTCGTACTGGAAGCCGAAGCTGTAGAGCACGTCCATGGCGCCCATGGTGATGCCTTCCGAGCCGCGCTCGGTGTAGATCGACGCGCCATAGACGGTCTTGCCGTCGATGTCGCGCTTCTGGAAGAATTCGGCGATCTGCTTCAATTGGTCGAAGGTCGTCGGCGGGCCGAGATCCCAGCCGTACTTTTCCTTGAATTCCTTCTGCAGCTCCGGCTTGGAGAACCAGTCCTTGCGGTAAGTCCAACCGACGACGTCACCCATGGCCGGCAGCGCCCAGTAATTCGGCGAGTTCTTCGGCCATTCCGAATAGCCGACGACGGTCGCCGGCACGAAATCGTCCATGCTGATCTTCTCCTTGTCGAAGAAGTCGTTCAGCTTGACGTAATGGCCGTTCTCGGCGGCACCGCCGATCCACTGGCTGTCGCCGATGATGAGGTCGCACAGCTTGCCGTGCGAATTCAGCTCGTTGAGAAAGCGATCGGCATAGTTGGTCCACGGCACGAATTCGAATTTCATGCCGATGCCGGTTTCCTTGGTGAAGTCCTTGGACAATTCCACAAGCGCGTTGGCCGGGTCCCAGGCTGCCCAGCAAAGCGTCAGATCTTCTGCCTGCGCGACATTCGAAACGGCTGTCGACGCAAAGAGTGTCGATGCCAGTCCCAACGCCAATTTCAAGGTCGATTTCATGCCTTCCTCCCATTTGCGAAACGCGTCCGGATGACGGTTTCAAGAGCCCGCTAAACCCCTCCTCCGGGGCCCAAACACAACGACGCGGCGGCGCACCGGATGTTTAGTAATTTGTTTAGTGATGCAATTTTTACTAAACAAGGCAAGCGAATTCGTTGCTGCATCGCAGCATGCTGGATAGGAAAGCAACGTGAGAAGTTGCGGCGACCTGCCTAGGTCACCGTCTTGTTGCTGACGGCCACCGGACGGATCACTGGGGCCGGCGGCAGCAGCGCGCGGATATCGGCGAAGGGGAAGACTGGCTCGAAGCGGAAGGCCTCGGCGAACGATCCGGCTGGGCCGTTGCACTGGCCGGCGCGAAAGGCGTTCTGCGTGCGCGCCGCGTCGACGAAACGCTCGGGATCCTGCGACTGGTGCGCCCGGATCGCCTCCGCCTTGAGATCGAAATGCCTGGAGGTATCGACGTAGTGCGTTGGCGAAAACCCGGTGCCGCCGAACGTGTCGGCATGTAGCACCGGCACCGAGAATGACGCTGCGATGCGCACGCCATCCGACAGCGCGCGGTGGTCGCCATGATAGTCGTTCGGCGCATGCGTTATCACCAGATCCGGCCCTATCTCGCCGATCAGTGCTTTGAGCGCCCCGATCAGCGCGGCATCCGCGACCAGCCCGCCATCGGGAAAGTCGAGGAAGCGCGGCGTCACGCCAAGCAGGCCGGCCGCCGCCGTCGCCTCCTTGCGGCGCGTGCGGGCAAGTGCGGCCGGATCGCCATAGCCGCCCCTGGCGCCATCCGTGGCTATGGCAAAAAAGAGTTCTGCGCCTTGCGCGGCATAGGCGGCCATCGTACCGAACATGAAGATCTCGATGTCGTCCGGATGCGCGCCAAGCGCCAATATCTTCACTCTCATCTCTCCCGGAAATGGAAAAACGTGCCCAACGGAATTCTGCTCGCGCTCATCGCCTATGCAAGCTATTCGTGCAGCGACGCGGTTGTCAAAAGCCTGGGCGGGCAGTTCAACGTCTTCGAGATCGGCTTCTTCTCGACATTGTTTGCCGGCTGCTTTCTGCTCTTTGCCAGGCCGGCAGGCGAGCGCTGGCTCGATTTCTGGCGCACCAACCGGCCCTGGGCGGTACAGGCCCGGGCCTGGGCCGGCATCGCCTCGGGCGTGCTCAGCGTCTATGCCTTCACCACCATCCCGCTGGCGGAAGTCTATGCGCTCATCTTTCTGGCGCCGCTGTTCGTCACTATCCTGGCCACGCTGGTCCTCAAGGAAAAGGTCGGCCCATGGCGGTGGCTGGCGGTCGTCGCCGGCTTTGCCGGGGTCATGCTGGTCGTCAGGCCGGGGTTTCGCGAATTGCATCTTGGTCATCTGGCGGCGTTCACCATCGCCTTCCTGGCCGCCACCAATGTCATCCTGATGCGTTCGCTCGCCGCGCAGGAAAAGCGCACAACGATGCTCGGCGTGCTGATCGGCTACGGCCTGCTCTTCAACGGCGTCGGTGCGGCGGCTACCTCGTTCTCGCTGCCGGATGGCAGGCAATGGGCCTGGCTGGTGCTGGCCGGCGGCTTTACCGCCGGCGGCCAGCTGCTGCATCTGCTGGCGGTCAAATACGCGCCGGCCAACCGCATCGCGCCGACGCATTACTCGCAGATCGTCTGGGCGGTGGTTCTAGGTGCGCTGTTCTTCAGGGAATATCCGGATTTTCTGTCGCTGGTCGGCTTGGCCGTGGTCGGCGGTTCCGGCCTGCTGACGATGGTGCGCGAGGAGGTGCGGCTCGGCACGGTGCGCTGGAACCCGTTTTCGCGGACCAGGCTTTGAGTCGGCGCCGAGGTTGCGTCGCGACCGCCACCGCTGATATGCGGTCGCTGCCAACTGGCTGCACAGCATAGCACAATGACGACAAAACCCTTGCCGGACCTGCCGGTCTCCGTTGTCTTGCCGGCGCTCAATGAAACGCTGAGCCATGGTAACAGCGCCGTGCTGGTGGCGCCGCCCGGTGCCGGCAAGACGACGCTGGTTCCACTGGCGCTGCTCGACGCTGAATGGCTCGGCGCCGGAAAGATCATCCTGCTCGAGCCGCGCCGCCTCGCCGCCCGCGCTGCCGCCCGCCGCATGGCCGAATTGCTCGGCCAAGAGCCCGGCGAAACCGTCGGCTATGCCATGCGCATGGAAAACCGCAGTTCCGCAAAGACCAGGATTCTCGTCGTCACCGAAGGCGTGCTGTCCCGCATGATCCTCGACGACCCGGAACTGCCTGGTGTCGCGGCGGTGCTATTCGACGAGTTCCACGAACGCTCGCTCGACGGCGATTTCGGGTTGGCGCTGGCGCTCGACGTGCAAGGTGCGCTGAGGCCCGATCTCAGATTGCTGGTGATGTCGGCAACGCTCGACGGCGCGCGTGTCGCAAAATTGCTGTCCGGCACGCCGGTGATCGAGAGCGCAGGCCGCGCCTTCCCGGTCGACATCCGCTATGACGAGCGGCCGGCCGGCGTCACCATCGAGGACGCCATGGCCAAGGCGATCCGCTCGGCGCTTGCCGGGGAGGAGGGCAGCGTGCTCGCTTTCCTGCCCGGCCAGCGCGAGATCGAGCGCACCGCCGAGCGGCTGGCGGGCAAGGTCGGCGCCGATACCGACATCGTGCCGCTCTATGGTATGCTCGACAACAAGGCGCAGGACGCTGCGATCAAGCCGGCGCCGCTCGGCCGCCGCAAGGTCGTGCTGGCGACGTCGATCGCCGAAACCTCCATCACCATCGACGGTGTGCGCGTCGTCATCGATTCCGGCCTGTCGCGGCTGCCGCGCTATGAGCCGGCGAGCGGCCTGACGCGGCTGGAGACGGTAGGTGCTTCCCGCGCTTCCGCCGACCAGCGCGCCGGCCGTGCCGGGCGCACGCAGCCGGGCGTCGCCATCCGGTTGTGGCGGGCCGAGCAGACGGCGGCCCTGCCGGCCTTCACGCCGCCGGAAATCCTCGAGGCCGATCTTTCCGGCCTGTTGCTCGATAGCGCGGCGTTCGGCGTCGCCGATCCGACCAGCCTGTCCTTCCTCGACCCCCCGCCGGCTCCGGCGCTCACCGAGGCGAGGGTACTGCTACGTGCGCTCGATGCTGTCGATGCGGCAGGACGCCTGACGGATGCCGGTGCCGCGATGCGCAGGCTGGCGCTACCGGTGCGGCTCGCCCACATGGTCGCCGAGGCGGCAAGGACCGGAGAGGCGCTCGAGGCGGCGATGCTCGCCGTATTGTTGACCGAGCGTGGCCTTGGCGGCGATGGTGCCGATCTCGAACGGCGGCTGCTGCGCTTTCGCGCCGAAAGATCGCCGCGCGCCACCGCCGCCCGGCAGCTGGCTGAGAGGCTGGCAAAGCAGGCTTCACCCTCCCCCTCGAGGGGAGGGTCGGCGAGCGAGCCGAGCGCAGCGAGACGAGGGAGACGGGGCGGGGTCGTCGATGGCGTGCCCGAACCGACCCCACCCCGATCCGCTACGCGGATCGACGCGCCGGGGCGAGCCACGGGTCTCGCCCGTCCTTCCGACCCGCTCAAGGGGGAGGGCAGCACAGCCGGCGCTCTCCTCATCCATGCCTGGCCGGATCGGGTCGCCAAAGCGCGCGGCGAGCGTGGCCGCTTCGTGCTTGCCAACGGCTCGGGCGCCATGCTCGACGCCTCCGATCCGCTGGCCGGCGAGACCTGGCTCGTCGTCGCCGACCTGCAGGGCAAGGCACAGAACGCCCGCATCACCGCAGCGGCAGCCATCGATGAGGCCGACATCCGCACTGCGCTGGCGGAAAAGATCGAGACCCGCCGCGAGGTGAGCTTCGATCGCGACAGGCGCGCGGTGCGGGTGCGCGAAACGGTTCGCCTCGGCGCCATCACGCTGTCCGAACGCATGCTGCCGGCGCCGACCGGAGCCGACGCGGATCGCGCCATCCTCGACGCCTTGCACGAACACGGCCTGTCCCTGTTGCCGTGGAACAGGGAGGCGGAGATGTTGCGGCAGCGGCTCGGCTGGCTGCATCGCGGCCTCGGCGTGCCATGGCCCGATGTCTCCGATGCCGCGCTCGTCGAGCGCCTCGACGACTGGCTGCTGCCGTTCCTTTCCGGCGCGGCATCCTTTGCGGCAATCGATCCCAGCGTGCTTTCGCAAGGCCTGATGACGCTGGTGCCGCACGAATTGCAGCGCAAGATCGACACATTGGCGCCGACCCATTTCGACGCGCCGTCGGGCAGCCGGCTGCCGATCCGCTATGACGGCGAATGGCCGGTGCTGGCGATCCGCGTGCAGGAACTGTTCGGCTTCGACCGGCATCCGGCGATCGCCAACGGCACTGTGCCGCTGACGCTCGAATTGCTGTCGCCGGCTCACCGGCCGATCCAGACGACGCGCGACCTGCCCGGCTTCTGGCGCGGCTCCTGGGCCGATGTGCGGGCAGAGATGCGCGGCCGCTATCCCAGGCATGTCTGGCCGGAGAACCCGCTTCTCGCCGCCGCCACCAGCCGCGCCAAGCCGCGCGGTACCTGATGCTTCCAGACTGTCATCCCGAACCGAGGGCCGGCTTCGGCGGTTTTCGGAAAAGACCTCCGACTGTTTCCCCTCTATAATCACTGGCCATGATAAACATCCTGCACGCACCCGACTTCCAGCAAAGCCAGCGGCTGCGCCTCAACACGCTGATCAGGTTGCGCTGGCTTGCCATCGTCGGCCAGAGCCTGACCGTGCTTGTCGTCGCTTACGGGCTGAAATTTCCGCTGCCGGTCAGCATGTGTTTTGCGCTGATCGCCTGTTCGGCCTGGATGAACCTTTTGCTGACCTTCCGCTATCCGGCGGCGCATCGGCTTACCCCGTTCTCGGCCTTCGCCATCCTGACCTTCGACAGCCTGCAGCTTGCCGGCCTGCTCTACATGACCGGCGGACTCACCAATCCGTTTTCGCTGCTGATGACCGTGCCCGTCGTCGTCTCGGCGACGTCGCTGCCGCTGCGGCTGACCGCCATGCTCGGCGCGCTGGTGATCGTGGCGGCGACGCTGCTGGTCTTTTACCACCTGCCGCTGCCATGGCATGAGGGCGCGCCATTGGCGATGCCGTTCATCTATGTCGCAGGCATGTGGATGGCGGTGTTCTGCTCCATCGCCTTTACCGCGATCTATGCCTTCCGGGTGGCCGAGGAGGCGCGGCTGCTTGCCAACGCGCTTGCCGCCACGGAATTGGTGTTGCAGCGAGAGCAGCATCTCTCTGCCCTCGACGGCCTCGCCGCGGCCGCCGCGCACGAGCTCGGCACACCGCTCGCCACCATCACACTTGTCGCCAAGGAAATGGAGAAGGCGCTTGGCGAAGATCCGAAATACGGCGAGGACGTGAAGCTGCTGCGTTCGCAGAGCGAGCGCTGCCGCGAAATCCTGAAGCGCCTGACCAGCCTGTCCTCCGAGAGCGAGGTGCACCTCTCGCGCCTGCCGCTGACCTCGCTGGTCGAGGAGGTGACGGCGCCGCACCGCGATTTCGGCATTTCGATCAAGCTTCGGCCGGGCGAGCGCATCGGCCCGGAACCGGTGGGCCGGCGCAATCCCGGCGTCATTTACGGCCTTGGCAATCTGGTCGAGAACGCGGTCGACTTCGCCCGCAACAGCGTGACAGTGCGCTGGAACTGGAATGAGGCCGCCGTCAGCTTCTCGATCATCGACGACGGGCCGGGCTTTCCACCGGAGATCATCGACCGTATCGGCGAACCCTATATGTCGACGCGACAAGGCACCGAAGCCGGCGGCGGCCTCGGCCTCGGCCTATTCATCGCCAAGACCTTGCTCGAACGCTCCGGCGCGACGCTCGATTTCCGCAATTCAAGCGAGCCCGGCGAGGGCGCTATCGTGCAGATATCGTGGCCGCGCAGCGTCTTCCTCAATCCCGAGCAGGCTTCGGCCACCATGTTCGACACGGCCTAAATTGGACAATAGCGTTGCGAAACTATATTTGCGTAAAAATCAGGCAGCAGGATTTTCAGCACGATGAGTACTGACGAAACAATTGGCGCAATGGTCGAAGGCGAGGATACCTCGCTGCTGATCGTGGACGACGACAAGCCATTCCTGACGCGGCTTGCCCGCGCCATGGAAACCAGGGGTTTCGTGGTCGAGACGGCGGAGAGCGTCGAGGAGGCGGTTGCCAAGGCGCGCGCCAATCCGCCGGCCTATGCGGTGGTCGACATGCGGCTGGCCGACGGCAACGGCCTCGACGTCGTCGCCGCGATTCGCGAGAAGCGCGACGATGCCCGCGCCATCATCCTCACCGGCTACGGCAACATTGCCACCGCGGTGACGGCGGTAAAGCTCGGCGCCATCGACTATCTGTCGAAGCCGGCCGATGCCGATGATATTTTTGCCGCCCTGACCCGCACCGCGGGCGAACGCGCAGCGCCGCCAGAAAATCCAATGTCGGCCGATCGCGTGCGCTGGGAACACATCCAGCGCGTCTACGAAATGTGCGACCGCAACGTCTCGGAAACCGCACGCCGCCTGAACATGCATCGCCGCACGCTGCAACGCATCCTCGCCAAGCGCGCGCCGCGCTAAAGGGCTCTCATTACAGGCTTGCCCGGCCAGCGCTGTTTGCGCATCATCGCTTGGCGGTGTCGGACCTTGCCGCTGATACGACGGAGGCGACATGCAGGACGAAAAGCGGCTGGTCTCCATGCTGCGCGAATTCCTCGACAGCGAGGCGGCCGGCGGCCTCATCCTGATGGCTGCGGCGGCCTTGGCCCTGATCGTCGCCAATTCGCCGCTGGGCGAGGCTTATTTCTCCGCCCTCCATGCCTATCTCGGACCGCTCAGCGTCTCGCACTGGATCAATGACGGCCTGATGGCGGTGTTCTTCCTGCTGGTCGGCCTCGAGATCAAGCGCGAAATGCTTGACGGCCAGCTGTCGACCTGGCCGCGCCGCGTGCTGCCCGGCATCGCCGCCGCCGGCGGCATGGCAGCGCCGGCACTGGTCTACGTCGCCATCAACCGCAACAATCCAGCCGCTCTGTCCGGCTGGGCGATCCCAACCGCCACCGATATCGCCTTTGCGCTCGGCGTGCTGTCGCTGCTCGGCAGCCGCGTCCCGGGCTCGCTGAAGATATTCCTCACGGCGCTCGCCATCATCGACGATCTCGGCGCGGTGCTCATCATCGCGGTGTTCTATACCAGCGGCCTCTCGCTCGCCTATCTCGGCGCCGCCTTCGCCGTGATCGCGCTGCTGGTGGTGCTCAACCGCATGCGGGTGCTGACGCTGCTGCCGTACATCTTGCTCGGCATCGTTCTGTGGGTTTTGGTGCTCAAATCGGGCGTCCATGCGACGCTCGCCGGCGTCGCGCTGGCCCTCACCATACCGCTGAAGATATCGCCGGGCAGCGGCCATGATCTCGACCATTCGCCGCTGCACCGGCTCGAACACGGCCTGCACAAAGTCGTCGCCTTTTTCGTCATCCCGATTTTCGGCTTTGCCAACGCCGGCGTCTCGCTCGCCGGTCTCAGCGCTGCCGCCCTGGCCGAGCCGCTGACGCTCGGCGTCGCCGCCGGCCTCGTCTTGGGCAAGCTGGTCGGCGTGTTCGGGTCTTCCGCGCTTGCCATCCGGCTTGGCTTCGCCGATCTGCCGGTCAATGCCGGCTGGCTGCACATGGTCGGCATTTCGCTGCTCTGTGGCATCGGTTTCACCATGAGCCTGTTCATCGGCCTGCTCGCCTTCGCCAGCGACGCCGCCCTGCAGGACGCGGTCAAGGTCGGCATCCTCGCCGGCTCCTTCATCGCCGCGCTCCTCGGCGCCGCTGTGCTGCTGGTGGCGCCGGCCGCAGGCGAGGCGGAGGAGGCGGAAGAATAGGCGTCTCCTCGCGGGCGCTACCCGTGAGCGACCATGACGTGGCGGACGGCGGTATAGTCCTCCAGCGCGTAGAGCGACATGTCCTTGCCGTAGCCGGATTGTTTTAACCCGCCATGCGGCATCTCGTTGGTCAGCATGAAATGGGTATTGATCCAGGTGCAGCCATATTGCAGCCGGGCCGCCGTCGCCATGGCGCGCGAAACATCCTTGGTCCACACCGACGACGCCAGGCCGTAGTCAGAGTCATTGGCCCAGTTCACCGCTTCGTCGACTTCGGAAAAGCGGGTGACCGAGACCACCGGACCGAACACTTCGCGGCGCACGATCTCGTCCTCCTGCAGCGCGCCGGCGACGACGGTCGGCTGGTAGAAGAAGCCGGAGCCCTCGCCCGGCTTGCCGCCCGTGGTGATCTCGATGTGCTTGAGCTCAGAGGCGCGCTCGACGAAGCTCGAGACGCGGTCGCGCTGGCGACGCGAGATCAGCGGGCCGATCTCGTTTTCGGTATCGTCAGGACGATCATACTTGATGGTCGAGACGGCAGCGGAGAGGTCGGCGACGAGCTTGTCGTAGATCTTCTTGCCGGCGTAGATGCGGCAGGCGGCGGTGCAGTCCTGGCCGGCATTGTAATAGCCGAAGGCGCGCAGGCCGTTGACCACCGCGCCGAGATCGGCGTCGTCGAAGACGATGACCGGCGCCTTGCCGCCGAGCTCGAGATGCGTGCGCTTGACCGATTTGGCGGCAGCCTGCAGCACCTTCTTGCCGGTGGCGACGTCGCCGGTGATCGAGATCATGTTGACCTTCGGGTGGTTGATCAGCGTGTTGCCGACGCTGTCGCCGCGACCGAGCACGACGTTGACGACGCCTTCCGGCAGGATCTCGGCAAGGATTTTCGCCAGCTTCAGCGCGGTCAGCGGCGTCTGTTCCGACGGCTTGAAGACGACGGTGTTGCCGCCGGCAATCGCCGGCGCCAGCTTCCAGGCCATCATCATCAGCGGATAGTTCCACGGCGCGATCGACGCGACAACGCCGATGGCGTCGCGGCGGACCATCGAGGTGTGGCCGGGAATGTATTCGCCGGCGACCTGGCCGGGCATCGAGCGGACCGCGCCGGCAAAGAAGCGGTAGCAGTCGACGATCGCCGGGATCTCGTCATTGAGCACGGCATTGATCGGCTTGCCACAGTTCAGCGCCTCGAGCGCCGCGAAATCCTGTGCAGCAGCCTCGATGCGATCGGCGATCTTCAGGAGATAGCCGGCGCGCTGCGCCGGTGTTGTGCGGGACCAGGTGACGAAGGCTTTTTCGGCAGCAAGCACGGCCGCCTCGATCTGCGCTGGGCTGGCCTCAGGCAGATTGAGGATGGTCGCCCCGGTCTTCGGGTTGAGGATCGGCTCCTCGGTCTCGGTGCCTTTTTCGAATTTCGAGCCGATCAGCATCTGCTTGTCCATGGAAGTCTCTCCCTTATGAACGAGATCATTTGCCCGAACCGGCGATCTGGTCGCCGTCGCGGGTCAGGTAATAGGCAGCGAGGATGGGGAGCAGCGTCACCAGCACTACCACCATCGCCACGACATTGGTGACCGGACGCTGGCGCGGACGGATCAATTCTTCGAGCATCCAGATCGGCACCGTCTGCTGCTGGCCGGCGGTGAAGGTGGTGACGATGACCTCGTCGAAGGACAGCGCAAAGGCAAGCATGCCGCCGGCCAGCAGCGCGGTAGCGATGTTGGGCAGCACGACATGCCGAAAGGTCTGGAAACCATCGGCGCCGAGATCCATCGACGCCTCGATCATCGAGCCGGACGTGCGGCGGAAACGGGCGACCGCGTTGTTGTAGACGACGACCACGCAGAAGGTGGCGTGGCCGAGCACGATCGTCCAGAACGAGAACGGGATTTCGGCCAGCGCGAAGGCCGAGCGCAGCGCGATGCCGGTGATGATGCCGGGCAGCGCGATCGGCAGGATGACCAGCAGCGAGATGGTTTCGCGGCCGAAGAATTTTGTGCGGGACACGGCGGCTGCGCACAGCGTGCCGAGGATCAGAGCGATGGCAGTCGAGATCGCCGCGACCCGCACAGACAATGACAGCGCCTGCCAGACGTCGGGGCGGTTCCAGGTGACGGCGAACCATTGCGTGGTCAGGCCCGGCGGCGGCCAGACGAAGCTCTTCTCCTCGGTGGTGAAGGCATAGACGAAGATCAGCAGGATCGGCAGGTGCAGAAAGAGCAGGCCGCCGGTGGCAGCGAGCTTCAGGCCGATCGGCGCAGATGGGCCACGGTCAGAGCGCATCGAAAGCCCCCATGCGCTTGGCGCCCCAGAGATAGAAGCCCATGATGACGATGGGCACCACGGTAAAGGCGGCGGCGAGCGGGATGTTGCCGGCGGTGCCTTGCTGCGAATAGACGGCCTGGCCGATGAACAGCCGCGAGGTGCCGATGATCTGAGGAATGATGTAGTCGCCGAGCGTCAGCGAGAAGGTGAAGATCGAGCCGGCAACGATGCCGGGCAGCGCCAGCGGGAACAGCACGTTGCCGAAGGTCTGGCCGGGCGAGGCGCCGAGATCGGACGAAGCCTCGACCAAATTGCCCGGCACGCGCTCGAGTGCGGCCTGCACCGGCAGGATCATGAATGGCAGCCAGACATAGACGAAGACGACGAAGGTGCCGGTTGAGGAGACCGACAATGAGTTGCCGCCGACGATCGGCAGCGATAGCCAGGCATCAAGCAGCCAGAGAAGATGCAATTTGGCCAGCAGCCATGTCAGGATGCCTTCCTTGGCCAGGATCAGCTTCCAGGCATAGATCTTGACCAGGTAGCTCGACCACAGCGGCAGCATGACGCCGAGATAAAACAGCGCCTTCCAACGGCCACGCGCATAGCGCGCCGCGTAATAGGCGATGGGAAAGGCGATGACCGCCGCAGCCAGCGTCACCAGCGCCGCCATCGTCACCGTGCGCAGGATGATGTCGAGATTGGCGGCCTGCAGCAGGTCGCCATAAGTCTTCAGCGTGAACTCGCGGTTGATGAGGCCGGAGAACTCATCGATCGAAAAGAAGCTCTGCAAAAGCAGCGCAAACAGCGAGCCGATATAGACGATGCCGAGCCAAAGAACCGGGGGTAGCAGCATCAGGAGCAGCAAGAATTGCGGCCGGCGCCAGAAGAGATCGGAGAGCCCGCCGCGTACGCCGCCACTACCCGGCAGGATGGCGGGGGCCGTGGCCCGCGGCATGGCAGCGTCCAGGCTCATCCTGGCTCGTCCATCAGATGCAAATGCTCGCGGTTGAAGGTGAGCACCACCGCCTCGCCTTCCCGGGGCAAGGCAGCACCCGCCGGCACGATGGCATGCAGCCGCAAGCCCTCTGCATCGAGCGCCAGTCTTGTCGTGGCGCCGAGATAGTTGGTCGAGACCAGGCGGGCGGCAACCCCTTCGCCGTTGGCCCGGCCAATACGGATGGATTCGGGCCGCAGGCTGCCCCAGCGATGCTGGCCGGCATAGCGCTGGACGAAATCCGGCGGCAGCACGTTGGACGAGCCGACGAAATCGGCGACGAAGCGGGTCTTGGGGCGCTGGTAGATGTCTTCCGGCGTGCCGATCTGCATGATCTTGCCGTCATTGAAGACGGCCACGCGGTCGGCCATCGACAGCGCTTCGCCCTGGTCGTGGGTGACGAACACGAAGGTGATGCCGAGCGCCTTCTGCAGCGATTTCAACTCCTCCTGCATGTTTTCGCGAAGCTTGAGGTCGAGGGCGCCGAGCGGCTCGTCGAGCAACAGCACCTTGGGCTGGTTGACCAGCGCACGGGCGAGCGCGACGCGCTGGCGCTGGCCGCCGGAAAGCTGGCCAGGGCGACGGGCGCCGTAGCCGGGAAGCCGCACCAGCGCCAGCGCTTCTTCCGCCGCCTTTTGCCGCTCCGGTCTGCCGACGCCCTTGACCATCAGCCCATAGGCGACGTTGTCGAGCACGTTGAGATGCGGGAACAGCGCATAATCCTGGAACACGGTGTTGACGTTGCGGCGATAGGGCGGCACGCCCTCGGCGCGTTCGCCGAAGATCGAGATCGAGCCCGCCGTCGGCTGCTCGAAACCGGCGATGAGGCGCAGGCACGTCGTCTTGCCCGAGCCGGAAGGCCCGAGCATGGCGAAGAACTCGCCCGGCACGATGTCGAGATCGACCGCGTCGACGGCACGCACGCTGCCGAAATGGCGAGAGACGTTTTGGAAGGAAACGGCGGAGGTCATGGGGCTGTCCTGATCTGTCAGGCTCATCAAATTTCAGGCGGTAGTGCTGCCTCTCATCCGCCTGCCGGCACCTTCTCCTCGTATAGTGGACGGGGAGAAGGGAGGTGCTCCAACGCTGGCGACCCCCCGTTCTTCACGGGGAGAGGGTAAGGGTGAGGGGCAGCGCCGAGCTTCGTAGGTGAGGCGAACTCACCGCCCGCCGATGACGCCGATATAGTCCGACACCCAGCGGTAATAGGGCACGCACTGGTCGTTCTGGGTGGCGCATTTCGAGACCGGCGTCTTCCAGAACTTGATCTTGTCGAAATTGTCGTACCCGTTGGTCTTGCAGCCTTCTTCGCCGAGCAGTTCGTTGCCCTTGCAGGCGGCGGGCACCACCGGCAGCGAGCCGAACCAGGCGGAGACGTCGCCCTGCACTTTTGGCGACAGCGAATGCTCCATCCACATGTAGGCGCAGTTCGGGTGGGCAGCATCGGCCTCCATCATCGTGGTATCGGCCCAGCCGGTGACGCCCTCCTCGGGGATAGTCGAGGCGACCGGCTTCTTGGCCGCGATCAGCGTGTTGACCTGGTAGGGCCAAGAACCGGAGGCGACGACGCCTTCGTTCTGGAAATCGTCGACCTGGATGGCGGCGTCGTGCCAATAGCGTCCGACCAGCGTACGCTGGACCCGCAGCAGGTCGAGCGCCGCCTTGTACTGATCCTCGGTCAGTTCGTACGGATCCTTGATGCCGAGCTCCGGTTTGTGAGCCATCAGGTAATTGGCGGCGTCGGCGATGTGGATCGGCCCGTCATAGGCCTGGACGCGGCCCTTGTTCGACTTGCCGTCGGGAAGCTTCATTTCCTCGAAGACCACGTTCCAGCTCTTCGGCGCCTCCTTGAACACTTCGGTGTTGTACATCAGCACGTTCGGCCCCCACTGATAGGGGACGCCGTAATGGACTCCGCCGACGGTGAACCAGGGCGCATCCTTCAGCCGGTCGTCGACCGTCTTCCAGCTCGGGATGAGGTCGGTGTTGATCGGCTGGACGCGCTTGCCGGCGACCAGACGCAGCGAGGCATCGCCCGAGGCGGTGACCAGGTCGAAACCGCCCTCGTTCATCAGCGAGACCATCTCGTCGGAGGTGTTAGCGGTCTTGACGTTGACCTTGCAGCCGGTTTCCTTCTCGAAGGACGTGACCCAATCATAGCCCTTGTCGGTTTCGCCGCGCTCGATATAGCCCGGCCAGGCGACGATATTGACCTCGCCTTCGCCTTTGCCGAGCTCCTTGACCTGGGCGATGGCCTGGCCGGAGAAGCTCAGCGCGACCGTTAAGGCAGTGCATGATTTCAGCAATGAATTCATCGTCGATCTCCCATTTTGCATGACCTCGAAACCGGTTTCGGGTTTCGGAAGAAGATCATGCGCCCGTTCAAAAACGTTGGATGCGCGGCTCTGAAAGCCCGATGCGAAAACTAAAAGTCTTAGAGCGTACTATGTGCGTCCAATTGGACGCACGTCGCTCTAACGGCAGCTTTGTTCCCTGACCGAAAAGTGCTGCGAAATTTCCGGTTTCGCAAATTCATTTATCAGAAAGCCGATATCGGTTTTTCCGATACGTCAGCGGCCGATCTTCTCGGGCCGTTGGCGCACCATGCGCTGCGACTGGGCAAGTCCGATGAAGTCGCGCGCCGCCTGCGGCAGGCCGGAGCCGCGCCGCCAGACCATGCCGACCTGGACGACTGGTAACGACCCCGAAATATCGCGCGATTCGATGCGGTCGCCTTCCAGCGACCATGGCCGGTAGACGAGGTCGGGCAGCAGCGCCACGCCGGCGCCGGTAGCGACGAGGCTGCGCACCGCTTCGACCGAGCGGGTGCGGAAGGCGACATGCGGCTTGGCGCCGATTGCCGTCAGCAGCTTTCCGGTGTTCTCCTCGATCTCGTCGACGGTCAGCATGATCAGCGGTTCCGAGGCGATGTCGCCGATGCCGATGATGTCGGCACCGGCCAAGGGATGGCCGAGCGGCAGCCACAGCCGATAGGCCGAGACTTCGAGGATTTCGCACTGCAGTGCCGTGCGGTCGCGCAGGTTCGAGGTGACCATGACGGCAATGTCGAGCTTGCCGCCAATTAACAGGTGCTCGAGATAGTCGCCATTGTCCTCGATCGCCGAGACCTCGACACCCGGATAGGCGCGGCGGTAGCGGGCAAGAAGATCGGAAAGCACATAGCCGGCGACCAGCGAGGTGACGCCAAGTTGCAGCCGCCCGCTTGCCGCGGCCTGTTCGCCGAAGAAGGCGCGGCGCGCATCGGAAACGTCGGCCAGGATCTTTCTCGCATGGCGCAGGAACTGGTGGCCTTTGTGGGTGATGTTCAAGCCGCGCGGGTGGCGCTCGAACAGCTCGACGCCGAGATCGTGCTCCAGCTCCTTGATCGCCTCGGTGACCGAGGATTGCGAGATCGACAGGTTCTGGGCGGCGCCCGACACTGTGCCCTGCTCGGCGACGGCGATGAAGAACTGCAATTGGCGGATGGTGAAAGCCATGGCCGGACTAAACACGGCAGAGGCGGCGCTGGGAAGTGGGTGCTGGCGCAGATCTCCCGATGGTGCTCCCGATAGAGCTCAGCCCTCGCTTCCGCCATCGGCAATGCTGAGCCGTGCGCCGGCCTGGGCAAGGGCGGCGGCGATGTCGTGCGGCGGCGGACGGTCGGTCGCGAGTTCGGAAAAGCCGCCGAAGCCGCAGACCTGAACAAGGCCCTGGCGGCCGAATTTGCTGTGGTCGGTGACGACAAGCGAACGCTGGCCGCGCGACAGCACCATGCGGGCGAATTCGGCCTCTTCCAGATCATAGTCCATGACGCCGGTGACGGCATCGACCGCACCGGTCGATATCACTGCATGGCTGACGGAAAAGCGGCTGACGAATTCGATGGCCGAGACGCCGAAGGCAGCACCGGAATCGCTGCGCAGCTCGCCGCCGGCCATGTAGACCTTATTGCCGTTGACGGTGGCCAGCGTGCGGGCGATGTCGGAGGAGTTGGTGACGACCGTCAGCCGCCGGTGGCCGAGCAGTTCCCGGGCCAGGAAAGAGGTGGTGGTGCCGGTGTCGAGCATGATCGATTCGCCGTCGCGGATGGTGGCGGCGACCATGCGCGCTATTGCCCGCTTGGCATCGGCGTTCTCGCGCATGCGCCGCTCGAACGGCGCTTCGCCGGCAATCGACGGCAGGCCGACGGCGCCGTGCATCTTGAGGATGGAACCGTCGCTGGTCAGTGGCTTGACGTCGCGGCGTACTGTCTCCAGCGAGACGCCCAGCCGGTTGGCCAGGCTCGCAATGGTCACGGTGCCTTCCTCCTTGAGGAGGCGCAGGATTTCGCCATGCCGCTTCGAGTGGACCATCGGCTCCATCCGGTCGGATTGTTGCACCGCTGACCGCTTCTACGGCATAAATGCCACTAACTCCAAGGAATTTAGCAAAATTCGGGCAAAAAACCAGAAAATACCACAATTTCGCGTTGACAACGCCTCCAGCGTGGCGCGACATTATCGCTGTGACAGGCTCGGAACGGAGGACGGAGGCTGAGCCGCACGAAAAATCGCTTGCCCGAACACCCGGGAGATCGTCGGGTGCAAGGGTACCGAAATTCAGGATCCGCGGGGGCGGATGCCGGCGTCGAAGAACCCGGCACAAAGGGGCTCGTCGGTGCGGTGCGGGATACCGATCCCGAGATCTGCACCGACGAGATCTTCGCGTTGCCTCCATTCCTCCGTCCGATTGTCATCGCTGGCCAGCCGTGACATGCGTGGAAAATTGACCCAATGTTGGACGAGATCGTGACTGTCGAAGACCGCATCCGTGCGCTGCCTTGCTGGACCGGCAGCATCGACATCGCGCCGCTGCCGGGCGGGCTGAGCAATGCCAATTATCTGGTCAAGGACGCGGCCGGGCGGCACGTCGTGCGGCTCGGCCAGGACTATCCGTTCCACCATGTCTTTCGCGAGCGCGAGATGATGACGGCGCGGGCAGCGCACGCGGCAGGCTTCGCTCCGGCCGTCCACTACACTGGACCCGGCGTCATGGTGACGGAGTATCTCGGCGCCAAGGCCTATGTCGCGCAGGACGTGCGCGCCGATCTCGGCCGCGTTGCCGCGTTGCTGCGCGGTTTCCACCGGGAGATGCCCGGTCATGTCTCCGGCGCCGGCTTCATGTTCTGGGTATTCCATGTCATTCGCGACTATGCGCGCACGCTGGAGGAAAGCCGCAGCCGCAAGCTGGGCGAACTGCCGCGCCTGCTGACGCTGGCGGACGAGCTCGAGCGCGCGCAAAAGCTGCTGCCGATCGTCTTCGGCCATAATGACCTCTTGCCGGCTAACATAATCGACGACGGTCACAGGCTGTGGCTCATCGATTTCGAATATGCAGGCTTCAACACCGCGATGTTCGACCTTGCCGGCGCGGCGTCGAATGCAGGCATGAGCGACGAGGAGTCCTTCGCCTTCCTGACCGTCTATTTCATGAAGGAGCCAGACCCGGCGATACGGCGCTCGCACGCCGCCATGCAATGCGCGTCGCTGCTGCGTGAGGCGATGTGGGGCATGGTTTCCGAGCTTTACCTCGACGCGCCCGGTGTCGACTACGCCGCCTACGCCGACGAAAACCTGGCGCGGCTCGAAGCCGCCCTGGAAAACTACAGGACAAAATACGGGACGCGGACATGACCTTGCCCGCCCAGGCCGGGATCGTCGTCATCGGCGGTGGCATCATCGGCTGTTCGACGGCCTATCATCTGGCGCGCGACCACAAGGCCGAAATCGTGCTGCTCGAACAGGGCAAACTGACCTCGGGTTCGACCTGGCATGCTGCCGGGCTGGTCGGCCAGCTACGCTCGTCGGCGTCGATCACGCGCGTGCTCAAATATTCGGTCGATCTCTACAAGGGGCTGGAAGCCGAAACCGGCCTCGCCACCGGCTGGAAGATGACTGGCTGCCTGCGCCTCGCCACCAATGCCGACCGCTGGACCGAGTATAAGCGGCTGGCAACGACGGCCAAGAGCTTCGGCATGGACATGCATCTGCTGTCGCCGGCCGAGGTCAAGGAGATGTGGCCGCTGATGGAAACCGGCGACCTCGTCGGCGCGTCCTGGCTGCCGACCGACGGTCAGGCAAGCCCTTCCGACATCACCCAGTCACTGGCCAAGGGCGCGCGCATGCATGGCGCCAAATTGTTCGAGGAGGTGCGGGTCACCGGCTTTGAAATGAGAGACGGCCGCATCACCACGGTAAAGACCAGCAAGGGCGATATCGCCTGCGACAAGGTGGTGAACTGCGCCGGGCAATGGGCGCGGCAGGTGGGTGCGCTGGCCGGCATCAACGTGCCGCTGCAGCCCGTGAAGCACCAGTACATCATCACCGAAAAGATTGATGGCCTGCCGACCGACGCGCCGACAATTCGCGACCCCGATCGCCGCACCTATTTCAAGGAGGAGGTCGGCGGGTTGGTGATGGGCGGCTACGAGCCGAACCCGCAGGCATGGACGACCGGTCTGCCGGGCGGCGATGTGCCGGACGATTGGGAGTTCCGGCTGTTCGACGATGATTACGATCATTTCGAGCAGCATATGAGCCAGGCGATCGAGCGTGTCCCGGCGCTCGCCAATGCCGGCGTCAAGCAGATGATCAACGGGCCGGAGAGCTTTACGCCGGATGGCAATTTCATCCTCGGTGTGGCGCCGGAATGCGCCAATATGTTCGTCGGCGCCGGCTTCAATGCCTTCGGCATCGCGTCCGGCGGCGGCGCCGGCTGGGTGCTGGCGCAATGGGTCGTCGATGGCGAGGCGCCGCTCGATCTGTGGGTGGTCGACATCCGCCGCTTCTCCGATCTCCACCGCGACCGGCAATGGGTCCGCGACCGCACGCTGGAAGCCTATGGCAAGCACTACACGATCGGCTTCCCGCATGAGGAATATGTCAGCGGCCGGCCGCGCATCGTGTCGCCTTTGTACGAGCGGCTGCAAAAACATCGCGCCGTGTTCGGCTCGAAACTTGGCTGGGAGCGGCCGAACTGGTTCGCGCCGGAAGGCATTGAGCCGAAGGACGTCTATTCGATGGGCCGGCAGAACTGGTTCCCGGCGGTTGGCGACGAACACCGCCACGTGCGCGAAAAGATCGGCATTTTCGACCAGTCGTCTTTTGCCAAATACGAAATGATCGGACCGGACGCGCTGAAGGCGCTGGACTGGATCTGCGCCAACGACGTCGCCAAGCCGGTCGGCCGGCTGACCTACACGCAGCTCCTCAATACGCGCGGCGGCATCGAGGCCGATTTGACCGTGGCGAGGCTCGGTGAGGAAAAATTCTACGTGGTCACCGGCACCGGTTTCCGCACGCATGATTTCTCCTGGATTGCCGATCATATCGGCAGGGAGTTCGACGTGATGCTGACCGACGTCACGGAGGATTTCGGCACATTGTCGCTGATGGGGCCGCGCGCCCGTGACGTGCTGTCAGCGGTGACCGATGCCGACGTCTCGAATGCCGCCTTTCCATTCGGCCATGTTCGCGAGATCGCCATTGCCGGTCATGCCATCCGGGCACTGCGCGTCACCTATGTCGGCGAACTCGGCTGGGAACTGCATGCGCCGATCGCGGCGACGGGCGAGGTTTTCGACGCGCTGATGACGGCGGGCGCTGTCCACGACATTCGCCCGGTCGGCTATCGGGCGCTGGAATCGCTGCGGCTGGAAAAGGGCTACCGCGCCTGGGGCGCCGACATCACGCCCAACGACACGCCGCAGGAGGCCGGCCTCGGCTGGGCGGTGAAGCTCAGGAAGAACACCGATTTCCTCGGCCGGCGGGCTCTGGAAAAGCTCGACGGCGCGGCGCTCGGGAAACGCTTTGCCGGCTTCACTGTCGATGATCCGGACGTCGTGCTGCTCGGGCGCGAGACCATCCTGCGCAACGGCGAGGCGGTCGGTTATCTCACCAGCGGCGGCTATGGCTACACCATCGGCAAGAACATCGGCTACGGCTATGTGCGCAATGCCGATGGCGTCAACGATGATTTCCTCACTTCCGGCAACTACGAGCTGGTGGTGGCAATGGAACGGACGCCGGCTAAGATACACCTCGAGCCGCTTTACGATCCGGCAGGAGCAAAGGTGAAGGCGTAGAGCCTTTCGGTTTCAGCCTCAGTTCACGATGAGCACCAGCCCCCGGCTCGGCACGGTATCGGCCTCGCCTGGCATCGAAACATAGGACGGCGTCTCTTCGGCGCGCGTGACGGTGCCTTGCGCCTCGAGATCGGCGATCCGCGCGGCAAACCCGGCATCCCACAGCGTGTTCTTCACTGTCAGCACGATCACCCCGCCCGGCCGGCAGATGCGGATCAGCTCGTCCAGACCCTCGGCCCCGACATGACCGGACGTGAAGACGCCGGCTGAGATGATCCCGGCATAGGCGTCGTCCACGAAGGGCAGCGGTCCGCCAAGCGCCAGGCAGTGCAGCGCCGAATAGACGCCCTTGCGCGCGGCTTGCGCCAGCATGCCTTCCGAGATGTCGAGCGCCTCGACCTGCGGATAACCGGTAATGGCAAGCCATTCGCCGATGAGCCCGGTGCCGGCGCCGGCATCGAGCAGAGGAGCGGCGCCGCGCGGCAGATGGCGGGCCAGCAAGGCAAGGCAGATGGTGGGATGGCGATAGCCAGCCGCCGACATGTCGGCGTCATAGGTGCCTGCCCAACTGTCGTAGAGCGCCGCGACGTCTTCCGGCCGCTTCGCCGCATAGGCTGCGGCGAGTGCGCTCTGCTGATTGCTGTCCGTCATCGCTTTCCGTCGCCTGGTATCGATCCGCAACGCGATCATAGCCAAACGGCGAAAACTGTGGAACCGTCGTGGTCCCAATAACACGGGGAAAGGAGCGAAATCCATGGCGGACGACCGGGCGCGCGCCGCACTTGCGGCCATTCCGATGCTGGCCGGCTATGACGGCCCTCTGGAACGGCTCGGCGGTCTCACCAACCTCGTCTTCAGGGGTAAGGATTTCTGCCTGCGTATCCCCGGCAAGGGCACCGAGGAATACATCAACCGCGCCAACGAGGCAGTGGCGGCGCGGGAAGCGGCGAAGGCAGGCGTCAGTCCCGAAGTGCTGCATGTCGATGCCGAGACCGGCGTGTTGGTGACCCGCTTCGTTGCCGGTGCCGAGACGATGTCACCGGAAAAGTTCAAGACTCGGCCGGGCAGCCCGGCACGCGCCGGCAAGGCCTTTCGCAAACTGCACACATCCGGCGCGGTGTTCCCCTTCCGCTTCGAGCTGTTTGCGATGATCGACGATTATCTGAAAGTGCTGTCAACCAAGGACGTCGCCCTGCCTGCCGGCTACCACGATGTGGTCCGCGAGGCGGAGGCAGTGCGCTCAGCACTTGCGGCTCAACCTCTGCCGATCGTCGCCTGCCACTGCGACCCGCTCTGCGAAAACTTTCTCGATACGGGCGACAGGATGTGGATCGTCGACTGGGAATATTCCGGCATGAACGATCCGCTCTGGGATCTCGGCGACCTCAGCGTGGAAGGGCAATTCGACGCCGCGCAGGACGAGGAGATGACGCTGGCCTATTTCGGCGGCGAGCCGAGACCGGCGGAGCGCGCCCGCATCGTCATCTACAAGGCGATGTGCGACCTGCTGTGGACGCTGTGGGGACTGATCCAGCTTGCCAACAAAAATCCGGCCGACGACTTTCGCGCCTATGCCGACGGCCGGTTTGCGCGCTGCAAGGCACTGATGGAGATGCCGGAATTTTCGCGGCATCTCGCAGCGGTGCGCCGGGGTTAATTCACACCCTTCGGAACGTTTTCGGGCGGTACCGTGTCGACCACCTTCTGGCGGTGGAAGATGAACAGGCCGGCCAGCACGACGATGGCCGAGCCGACCAGGATACGCGGCCCAGGCACATCGCCGAAGAAGGCCAGGCCGAAGACCACTGCCCACAATAGCAGGCTGTAATGCAGCGGCGCCAAGGTCGAGGCAGGGGCAAGCTTCAACGCCCGGGTGATCATCAGGTGCGCGCCGCAGGAGACGACGCCGAGAAGCAGCATGGCGCCGAAATCGAGCGATGACGGCGTCTTCCAACTGCCTATGGTCAACGCAGCGCCGACCAGCAGCGTGCCGATGGTTTGCCAGGTGACCAGCGAAGTGTCGCTGGTGCCGCGCAGCCGCCGGTTGAGGATGATGGCGAAGGCAAATGAAATGCTGCCGGCGAGCGCGAACATCGACGACAGGGAGAACGCGGCCGAGGATGGCTTCAGCATGATCAGCACGCCGCAGAAACCGACCAGGATAGCCGCCCAGCGGCGCCAGCCGACCCTTTCGCCGAGCAGGAAGTGCGACAGCGCCGCGACATAGATCGGCCCGGCCATGTAAAAACTCATCACATCGGCGAGTGGCAGATAGACGACCGCCGCGTAGAACAGCGCCGTGTCGAGCGTCGTCATCACCACGCGAAGCAGCTGCAGCTCCGGCCGCTCCATGCGAAACAGCTTGGCCGCACCCTGATGTGCAATCATCGGCCCGAGTATGAAAAACGCGCCGATCGAGCGGATCAGCACGACCTGGCCGACGGAAAAACTGGCGACCAGCCACTTGCCCATCGCGTCGTTCAGCGCAAACAGGAAGTCGCCGGCGAGCATCAGCAGGATGCCGGCCAGCAGCACGTTCATGATCGTTGAGTACTGGGCTGCGGGCTGCGCCATTCCGTTACCGGTTCTCGCCGTGGGGTACGGTGACCCGCGTCGTAGTCGCAAGCTGCGGCCATGACGAGGCGAAAATCGAGAATTCGGTAAGACCAGCGCCGGAAATCGGCTGGACTAATGCATGTCGCGCAAAAGTGTGCAGCGGTTTTGCGATAACGACACGCTTAAAAACAAGACCTTAAAGCGCGTCGCGTGGGTCCGTTCAAACGCGACGCGCTTTAAGCGTGGCGCCGGTTCACCGTGCCCGGCCTTCCGGCGATCGAAAGCCGCGTGTCCTGCCGGCTCCGCTCGCCCACCACCTTGCCTCTGGCGATGACGCAGAGGCGCTCGGGGCGCAGCCGCAGCGCTTCGACCGGATTGCCGGCATCGAGAACGACCAGGCTGGCGCGCTTGCCGACGGCCAGGCCAAGGTGATCGAGGCCCATGATGGCTGCATTGACGTTGGTGACCATGTCGAAGCAGCGCGCCATCTCGGCCGGGCTCGACATCTGCGCGACATGCAGGCCCATGAAGGCGACGTCGAGCATGTCTGCGGTGCCCAGCGAATACCAGGGGTCGAGCACGCAATCCTGGCCCCAGCCGACGCGGATGCCTTGCGCCAGCATCTCCTTGACCCGCGTCAGTCCGCGGCGCTTGGGAAAGGTGTCGTGGCGGCCCTGCAGCATGATGTTGATCAGCGGATTGGGGATCGCCGAAACGCCGGCCTCGGCAATCAGCGGCAATAGCTTCGAAACGTAGTAATTATCCATCGAATGCATCGATGTCAGGTGCGAGCCGGCCACTCTGCCCTGCAACCCGAGCCGTTGCGTCTCATAGGCAAGCTGCTCGATGTGGCGCGACAGCGGATCGTCGGTCTCGTCGCAATGCAAGTCGACCATCAGGCCGCGCTTCGCCGCGATTTCGCAGAGCTCGGTGACGGAGCGCGTACCGTCGGCCATTGTGCGCTCGAAATGCGGAATGCCGCCGACGACATCGACGCCTATGTCGAGCGCCCGGATGGTGTTGTCGCGCGCCGTCGGCGAGCGGTAAAACCCGTCCTGCGGGAAGGCGACCAGCTGCAGGTCGATATAGGGGCCAACCGTCTTCTTCACATCGAGCAGCGCCTCGACCGCCAGCAGGCGGTCGTCGCAAACATCGACATGGGTGCGGATGGCGAGCAGGCCCATCGACACCGCCCAGTCGCAATAGGCGAGCGCACGGTCGCGCACCGCTTCGTGGGTCAGAAGCGGCTTCAACTCGCCCCAAAGCGAGATGCCTTCGAGCAGCGTGCCCGAGACATTGATGCGCGGAATGCCGAGCGAAAGCGTGGCGTCCATATGGAAATGCGGATCGACGAAGGGCGGCGAGACCAGATTGCCATGGGCATCGATCGCCGTGCCGGCGCTGACGTTCAGCTCGGGCTCTATCGCTGCGATCGTTTCGCCGACGATGCCGATATCCGCGATCCTGCCGTCGGGCAGCGTCCCGCCGCGCACCACAAGGTCAAAATCCATCTAGCGCCACCTCGTTCAAAAAAGCCGTTTCTTTCCATGCAGCCGTGCTGCCGCAAGGCACAACCTTCAGGCGCGGCCCTTCCCTTCTCCCCTTGTGGAAGAAGGTAGCCGCGAAGCGGCCGGATGAGGGGTGTTCCAGCTTGGCGCCGACGACACTCCGTCCAGCACCCCTCAACCGTCTTGGCGCTGCGCGCCAATCCACCTTCTCCCAGAAGGGGAGAAGGAAAAGCCTCTATTCCGGCACGTACCGCACCGCCCCCTTGGCGGCACTTGTCGCCATCGCCGCATAGGCGCGCAAGGCCGTCGTCACCTTGCGCTTGCGCTTTTCTTCGGGCTTCCAGGCAGCCGTTCCCCTGGCCTCCATCGCGGCGCGACGGGCGATGAGTTCGGCGTCGTCGACAGCAAGCCTGATGGTGCGGTTGGGGATATCGATCTCGATCGTGTCGCCTTCCCTGACCAGCCCGATCAGACCGCCTTCCGCGGCTTCCGGCGAGACATGGCCGATCGACAGGCCGGAGGTGCCGCCGGAAAAACGACCGTCGGTGATCAGTGCGCAGGCTTTGCCGAGGCCTTTCGACTTCAAATAGCTGGTCGGGTAGAGCATTTCCTGCATGCCGGGTCCGCCGCGTGGCCCTTCATAGCGGATGACGACGACATCGCCGGCCTTGATCTCGTTCGACAGGATCGCCTTGACGCTGGCGTCCTGACTTTCGAACACTCTTGCCGGACCGGTGAATTTCAGGATCGATTCATCGACGCCCGCCGTCTTCACGATGCAGCCATCGAGTGCCAGATTGCCTTTCAGCACGGCAAGGCCGCCATCCCTGGAGAAAGGATGTTCGGCCGAGCGGATGACGCCCTTCTCGCGGTCGAGATCGAGATCGTCCCAGCGGCGGTCCTGGCTGAACGCGACTTGCGTCGGCACGCCGCCGGGTGCCGCCAGGAAGAAATCGCGGACATTCTGGCTGGTGGTGCGCGAAATGTCCCAATGATCGAGCGCTTCGCCGAGGCTTGCGGTGTGCACCGTCGGCAGGTCGCGGTTGATCAGCCCGGCGCTATCCAACTGGCCGAGGATGGCCATGATGCCGCCGGCGCGATGGACATCCTCCATGTGGACGTCAGCCTTGGCCGGAGCCACCTTGCACAGCACCGGCACCCGCCGCGACAGCCGGTCGATATCCTCCATGGTGAAGTCGACCTCGCCCTCATGTGCCGCGGCGAGGATGTGCAGGACCGTGTTGGTCGAGCCGCCCATGGCGATGTCGAGCGTCATGGCGTTCTCGAAGGCGCCCTTCGAGGCGATGCTGCGCGGCAGCGCGGTGTCATCGTCCTGCTCGTAATAGCGCTGGGCGAGATCGACGATCAGATGACCGGCCTCGACAAACAGCCGCTTGCGGTCGGCGTGCGTGGCCAACGTCGAGCCGTTGCCGGGCAGCGAGAGGCCGAGCGCCTCGGTCAGGCAGTTCATCGAATTGGCGGTGAACATGCCGGAGCAGGAGCCACAGGTCGGACAGGCCGAGCGCTCGATGATCCTGACGTCCTCGTCGGACACCTTGTCGTCGGCGGCTGCGACCATGGCGTCGACCAGGTCAAGCGCCTGGGTCTTGCCGGCGAGCACCACCTTGCCGGCCTCCATCGGCCCGCCGGAGACGAAGACGGTCGGGATGTTGAGGCGCAGCGACGCCATCAGCATGCCGGGCGTGATCTTGTCGCAATTCGAGATGCAGACCATCGCGTCGGCGCAGTGCGCGTTGACCATGTATTCGACCGAGTCGGCGATCAATTCGCGCGACGGCAGCGAATAGAGCATGCCGTCATGGCCCATGGCGATGCCGTCATCGACGGCAATGGTGTTGAACTCCTTGGCAACGCCGCCGGCTTTTTCGATCTCGCGGGCAACCAGCTGGCCGAGATCCTTCAAATGGACATGGCCCGGCACGAATTGGGTGAAGGAATTGACCACGGCAATGATCGGCTTGCCGAAATCCGAATCCTTCATGCCGGTAGCGCGCCACAGGCCGCGGGCGCCGGCCATGTTGCGGCCATGGGTGGTGGTGCGGGAACGGTAGGCGGGCATTGAACTGTCCTTGCTGTCTGCGTCGCGCCCAAAGGTGCGGAAAACCGGAATTGAGCCGCAGGCCTTATAGACGGCACACTCTGGTCTGGCCACAATTTTGCGCTGCGCCAGGATGCGGAACGAGCGGCCAGCCAAAGACGCAGCCGGTCCAGGCCGTAAAAAAGTCAGAAGCGCTGTCGGATCGTGGTTTGCTCGAGCGTCCTTGAGCAGACGGCGGACCGGGCATCAATTGCCAGCCGGCCGTTTGCGAGCGAAACAAGCCAAAACCAGCCCGAGGAGCAAGCGAATGCAAAAGATCACCCCCTGCCTGTGGTTCGACGACCAGGCCGAGGAGGCCATGAACCATTACATCTCCATCTTCAAGAATTCGAAGGTGCTGAGCGTGATGCGCTGGCCCAAGGGCAGCGGCGATAATGAGGGCAAGGTGCTGATGGTCTCATTCGAGCTCGACGGCGTTCAGTTCCAGGCGCTCAACGGCGGCCCGCAATTCAAGTTCACCCAGGCAGTCTCGCTCTCCATCGACTGCAAGACGCAGGAAGAGGTCGACTATTTCTGGGACAGGCTCATCGCGGGCGGTGGCCAGCCCAGCCAGTGCAGCTGGCTGAAGGACAGATTCGGCCTCTCCTGGCAGGTCGTTCCCGAACAGCTGCCCAGGCTGCTGCTGGACCCCGACACGGAAAAGGCTGGCCGCGTGATGCAGGCGATGATGCAGATGAGCAAGATCGACATCGCCAAGATCGAAGAGGCAGCCAAGGGGTGAATGGAACGCGATCTTGCCTTCTCCCCCTGTGGGAGAAGGTGGATCGGCGCGAAGCGCCGAGACGGTTGAGGGGTGTGGGACGGAATGAGACGTTGGTGTTTTCTGGAACACCCCTCATCCGTCGCCTTCGGCGACACCTTCTCCCACAAGGGGAGAAGGGAAAACCAACAGCTCAAGCCGCCCTGTCGCGGACCTGATAATCCTTGACCGCGGTGAAGCGGATCGCCTTCCAGCGCTCGGCCTCGTAGTTGAGTGAGAAGGCGTGCTGGGCGAGGAACACCGGATCGTTGTCGAGATCGCGCGCGATGTCGCCGCGATGCGCCTCGATGAAGCGCTGGAGTTCGGCCTTGTCGTCGGCCGATATCCAGCGGCAGACGGAAAAGCGCGACATCTCGAAATCGACCGGCAGTGTGTATTCGAAGTTTAGCCGCTCCTTCAAGACGTCGAGCTGCAGGGCGCCGACGACGCCGACGATGGCTGGCGAGCCGTCCTCCGGCGAGAACAATTGCACGACGCCTTCCTCGGCCATCTGGTGCAGCGCTTCCTTGAGCTTCTTGGCTTTCATGGCATCGCCGAGGCGAACGCGGCGCAGGATTTCAGGCGCGAAATTCGGCACGCCGCGAAACAGGATCTCCTCGCCTTCGGTCAGCGTGTCGCCGATGCGCAGCGTGCCGTGGTTGGGGATGCCGACGACATCGCCGGCGAACGCCTCGTCGGCCGTGACGCGGGTGCGGGCGAAGAAGAATTGCGGTGCCGACAGGCTCATCGGTTTTCCCGTGCGCACCAGCTTGGCCTTCATGCCGCGCTCGAGCTTGCCGGAGCAGACGCGGACGAAAGCGATGCGGTCGCGATGGTTGGGGTCCATATTGGCCTGGATCTTGAAGACGAAGGAGGTCATCTTGTCCTCGGTCGCCTCGACCTTGCGGCTGTCGGCCTCCTGCGCGCGCGGCGGCGGCCCGTAGGCGCCGAGCGCCTCGATCAGGTCGCGCACGCCGTAATTGCGCAGCGCCGAGCCGAAATAGACCGGCGTCAAATGGCCCTCGCGGAAGGCATCGAGGTCGAGCGGGCGACAGGCCGCGCGCGCCAGCTCCAGCTCCTCGATGAAGGCCTCGCGCTCGTTCTCCGGCAACAGGCCGGCGACGCGGTTGGAATCGGGTCCATTGACCGGCGTGCGCTCCTTTTCGGCGTCGCCCTTGCGCACCGCGTTCAGCGCCAGATGGTAGGTCCCGGAAAAGGTCTTGCCGCGGCCGATCGGCCAGGTGATCGGTGCTGTATCCAGTGCCAGCTTCTGCTCGATCTCATCGAGGATGTCGAATGGATCTCGGCTTTCGCGGTCCATTTTGTTGACGAAGGTGATGATCGGGATGTCGCGCAGCCGGCAGACCTCGAACAGTTTCAGCGTGCGCGGCTCGATGCCCTTGGCGGCGTCGATCACCATGACGGCGCTGTCGACCGCCGACAGCGTGCGATAGGTGTCGTCGGCGAAATCCTCGTGGCCGGGCGTGTCGAGCAGGTTGAAGACGGTGTCCTCGTATTCGAAGGTCATCACCGAGGTGACCACCGAAATGCCGCGCTCGCGTTCGATCTTCATCCAGTCCGAGCGGGTCTGGATGCGGTCCTTCTTGGCCTTGACCTCGCCGGCAAGCTGGATGGCGCCGCCGAACAAAAGCAGTTTTTCGGTGAGCGTCGTCTTGCCGGCGTCGGGGTGGGCAATGATCGCGAAAGTGCGGCGGCGCGATACCGCTTGTTCGATGTCTTCAGCCAATTTCATGGAATCCTGTCTGTGGCGCGGGCTTCTAGCAGCGCTTTTCCGGCCTGTCGAACGGAAACACCGCTGATACCCCGGGCAGCAGGTTCAGTCTCTGACGATAGCCGCCTGCGTGACCGAGCCAGCGTCATCCAGGCGCATAACCAGCCATTCAGAATCGATCGAAAAAAATCCTCTTTCCGAACCAAGAATATAAACCAGACTCCATTTCTCGAAATAGTCCGTCTTCGGCGGCTCGCCGAGCATGGCAACAACTTCTGCCCGCGATTTCCCAACCAACGCCCCGGTCAGCACCAAACCGTCAGCAATGCGATGGGCTTATGCAAAGGATCCAGCCAGTTGTCGTCCTGCCACCAAGATCGAACGATCGGCAGCGGGCCGAAGAAGACGGCATAGACAATGGCGGCTCCGGCTGCAGCAAAAACCAGCCCTTTTATCCAGCGGCGCAAATGACCCTCATGTGATTGAGCTGAACGTTTCCAGTGAGGCGATCGTCATCGACCCGCTTCGAGAGCGGTCCCGGCAACGCTCTTGGCAAGTCTGTAGCATGGTGGCAATGAGGGCAAGAAGTCCTGGGCGTTTGAAGGTACACGGCCGCGAGCAAGAACATCATCGTCATTGGATCCGGCATCATTGGCGCCTCCATCGCTTGGCACCGGGAGAGCTAAGCTGTCGACCTCTCCGGCTGCCGCAGCCGCCGGTTCACATCCCGACCTCAGGCCGATTCGGTCGCTCGGCTCTCGAAGGCCACCTCCGGAATCCACTCGGCAATTGCGGCGCCGATCCTGTCGGCATGGTCCTCCTGCAGATAATGCGCGCCGGGTCCGAGATCGATCAACCGGCAGTTCTTCAGGCCGGCCGCGAATTCCCGTGCCGCCTGCGGCGAAACGAGGGCCCCCGGATCGCCTGAGAAAAGCAGCTTCGGGTAGGAGGAGAGCCGGAGCGCCCGATGGTCGTGCTCGCTGATGGCAGCGACATCGGCGGGCTGGCCTTCAATCGGCAGGTCGCGCGGCAGCCGCAGGATCGGCTTGCGCGATTGCGGCGTCGGGAACGGTGCCCGGTAGGAGGCTATTTCCTCATCGCTCATCGTGCGCAGCACCGCAGCCGGCAGCACCTTTTCGACGAAGACGTTGTCTTCCAGGACAAGCTTCTCACCGTCGCCAGGCGTGCGCATTGCCTTGAACAATTCGCGCGCCTGCGGACGCTGGTGAAAATCGTCCCAACTCTCGAAGGGGCGGATGAATTCCATGAAGGCGAGGCCGAGGATCCGCTGCGGCCGCCGGGCCGCGAGATGGAAGGCGAGCGCGGTGCCCCAGTCCTGCGCGACGACCACCACGTCGGTGATGCCAAGCGTCTCGATGAAGGCGTCGAGATAGCGGACGTGGTCGAAGAAGCGATAGTCGATGTCCGGCTTGCCGGATTGGCCATAGCCGATCAGGTCGGGCGCAATGCAGCGGCCGAACGGCGCCACATGCGGGATGATGTCGCGCCAGATGTAGGACGACGTCGGGTTGCCGTGCAGGAAGAGCACCGTCGGACCGGCAGTACCTGCCTCGACATAGGAGATGGTGGAATCGAGTACCGCGACTTGCGAGCGCGGCACCGTTGTGCGGGATTGCTGCTTTTCGAGTTTCGGGTTCATCGGATCAGCTCCTTTTTGCGAAGACTGTTTTGAGGACGATATTCTTGAAACGCTCGAGCGGTTCGGGACTGCGCTCCACCTTCATGCGCAGCATCGCGCCTTGCCAGGAACTCAACAGGAAATCGGCGAGGTCCTCGGCATCGAACGCGTCGGTGATGTCGCCAGCCGCCTGGCCCTCGGCGATGCATTCGGCAAAGGGCTTACGCCAGCGTTCGAAAATGGCGACGAGTTGCAGCCTCAGCGCCTCACTGTGAGCCGCCGTCTCGAGGCTGAGATTGCCGATCATGCAGCCCCGTGCCCAATCATGCGCCTCCAGCTTCGACGTGATGATTTCGAGATAGCCGCGCAAGCGCCCGACCGGGGGCGTGCCGTCCCGAGCAAGGGCCTGCTCCGCCAAACCGCTAACATAGGCGAAATAGCGGTCCAGCACCTCGCCGGTGAACGCCTCCTTGGATGCAAAATGATTGGTGAAGGACCCCGGACGGGCATCGGCCGCGGCGACGATGTCGCGTACGCCGGCGGCCGAATAGCCGGAACTCCAGATGGTTTTGAAACCGGCGTCGAGAAGTTTTTCGCGAAGTGAATGTCTAGCCATCGCGGTATAATACGTACGTACGTATTTAAAATCAAGAGGCATATTTGGTACCGCGCGCTCTTGGCAGAACCCACGGGCGATGGCATCGCAGTGGTGGCGTTGGAACGAGGAGTGAAGCATGACAGCGGCGAAACAAGTCATCGTCATCGGCGCCGGCATCATCGGCGCCTCCATCGCCTGGCACCTGACCAGGGCCGGAGCAAAGGTGACGGTCGTTGCCGGCAGCGGCGCCGGCGGCGTCGCGACACCGAATTCCTTTGCCTGGATCAATGCCAGCTGGGGCAATCCGGAGGTCTATTTCCGCCTGCGCATTCGGTCGATGGCCGAATGGACGCGATTGGCGAACGAGGTGCCCGGCATCCCGTTGCAATGGCGCGGTGGCCTATGCTGGGACCTGCCACGTCCCGAACTTGAGGCCTATGCGGCCGAGCACTCCGCATGGGGCTACGGCATCGAGCGTGTCGACCGTGCCGGAGCGGCGCGCATCGAGCCCAATCTGGCCGAGCTTCCCGATTTCGCCCTTTATGTCGCCGAGGAAGGCTTTGCCGAGCCGGTCGCCGCCACGCAAGCACTGCTGGCCGATGCCGAACGGCGCGGCGCGCGAATTGTAGCCGGGACGACCGTCACCGCTCTGGTGCAAGCCAACGGCAGGATTGCCGGCGTCGATACATCCGGCGGGCGGATTGCTGCCGACGAGGTGGTGATCGCGGCCGGAGCCGGCTCTCCGGCACTAGCTGCAACAGCCGGGATAGAACTGCCGATCGAGACACCACCCGGCCTGATCGTGCATTCGCGGCCGTACCAAAAGCTGCTCAACGGCCTGGTGATCGGCGACCGCCTGCACATGCGCCAGACGGCGGAGGGACGCATCATCGCCGGCTCGGATTTCGGCGGCGCCGATCCGGGCATGGATGCCGCAGCCACCGCCCGCAACCTGTTTGCGGCGATGAAGGCCATGCTGCGCGGCGCGGACGGGCTGGAACTCGATTTCCACACCGTCGGCTATCGGCCCACGCCGGTCGATGGCTTTCCGATCATTGGCCGCGCCGAAGGCACGAGCGGCGTCTACGTCGCGGTCATGCATTCCGGCATCACGCTGGCACCGGCCGTCGGCCTGTTCGCCGCCCGCGAAATCCTCGACGGCGAGCGCGATCCTCTGCTTGATCCCTACGGGCTGGCGCGGTTTACTCAATAACCGGACGGGCGGCGAAAGCCGCCGGCTAGCGGCTCGATTGCCCTGGCGATCCCGAGCAGGCGCGACTCCGACCAGCGTTTGCCAACAATCTGTAGTCCGATGGGCAGGCCGTCGCGATCTTGTCCGCAGGGCAGCGACAGTGCCGGATGGCCGCTGTAGTTGAACACCGCGCCATAGGCCGGCAGCATCCAGTAGCTTTGCTCGCTACCGTCGACCCCGATCGGCGTTCCTGGCTCGCAATGCGGGAAGGCGGTGGCCATGGCGACCGGGCACAGCAAGGCGTCGCAGCCGTCGAAGAACCGTTCCCACGCCAGGATGGGGCGGTCGCGGCGGGCGAGCGCCTCGAACCAGCGCGAGACCGGTGTCGGCTTCTCCCGCGGTTCGGGCTGCGCCGACTCCAGCATCATGCCGATCAGCGCGCCGCCTTGCTCCAGATCGTCGTGCAGGTCGAGCTTCGGCAATTTGGCCTCCTCGACGATCGCGCCTGCCGACTGAAGCTCCTTTGCCAGGCTTTCGACCGCCGCGCTGATTTCGCCGGCCACCGGAAAGCCCGGAAAGGACGGCGCGACGGCAATCCGCAAATTTCTGAGATCCAGCTCCGGCATGGTTTCGACCGGTACCGGCGCAAGGTCGGTATCGCTTCCATCCGGCCCGGCAATGAGGCCGTAGATCAGTGCCAGGTCCTCGACGCTGCGCGCCATCGGTCCGAGGCAGGAGATCAGCCTCACGCTGCGCGGCGCCCCGCCTGGATCGGGGAAGGCGCCGGCGAGCGAGACGCGGTGCTCGGTCGGCTTGAGGCCGTAGACGCCGCAAAAGGCAGCGGGCAGCCGGATCGAATCCTGCATGTCGGTGCCGACCTCGAACGGCGTCATACCGGTGCTGAGTGCCGCCGCCGCACCGCCGCTGGAGCCGCCGGCGGTGCGCTGGAGGTTCCAGGGGTTGCCGGTGCGGCCGAACAGCGGATTGTCAGACTGCCAGTCACCGAGCATTGTCGCCACGTTCGTCTTGCCCACCAGTATGCCGCCTGCCGCCTTCAGCCGGGCAACGACCGGACTGTCTGCCCTCGGGGCATAGTCGGCGAAAGCCGGGAAGCCGACAGTGGTTCTCATGCCCGCTGTTTCGTGCGTGTCCTTCAGTGTGAACGGCACGCCGTGTAGCGGCCCAAGGGCCTCGCCGCGCGCCTGGGCTTCGTCGGCCTTGCCGGCGCGTTGCCGCGCACCTTCCCGATCGAGGGTTACGACTGCGTTGACCGCCTCATTGTGCCTGTCGATCTGCGCCAGATGCGCATCCAGCGCTTCCACAGCGGAAATCTTGCGGTCGCGAATGGCGGCAGCCAATTCTGTCGTCCGGGAAAAGACAATATCCATCGTGGATGCTCCGGGCTATCGCGCCGCGATCCTCAAAATGGCGGATTGGCGCGTGGATGCAAGCCTGGCTCGGCATTCGACGATGGCGGCGCTTGATCGGGATTGCGCTGCGGGGCCTGTTGGGGGGCGGCCCTGTCCAGCGGCCTCGCTGCGCTCGGTACCTCTACGGCTTACCGTCCTCTGTTATGCGTCCGCTCATAGAGCTCACGGATGATGCCGCTTGCCGTGGTCTCGAACAGAAACGGCAAGAAAGCATGAATGAGCGCGGCAAAGGCCGCCATGAACAATCGCGACGAGAACCATGCGGCGAAAGCCATATGGCCGAAATAGCTCTCGCCGACCGCGGCCGGGTGAGAGGTGAAAAGTCTTGCGAGCCGTGCGGTCATGTCAATCCCTCCTGCCGGCATGAAGAGCCGGCGATGAGTATACTGGCACTGGTGTTCGGTTCATCGGTCTCAAATTGTCCTTGTGAAAGGCTGAATTTTGGGACAAACATCCCACATGGCGCAGGAAATCGACGAAATAGACCGGAGATTGCTGGCCGAGCTGCAACGCGACGGCACGCTGTCCGTCGACCAGCTCTCGGCAAGAATATCGCTGTCGCGCAATGCCTGCTGGCGCCGGGTCAAGCGGCTGGAGGAAGACGGCGTCATCACCGGCCGGGTGGCGCTGGTCGACGCCGACAAGCTTGGGCTCGGCCTTTCGGTGTTCATCCTGATCCGCACCTCCAACCACGATCCGGACTGGCTGCAACGATTCCGAGCGGCGGTGACTGGCTTTGCCGAGATCACCGGCGCTTACCGCATGTCCGGCGATCTCGACTATGTCCTGCGCGCCCGCGTCGCCGATGTGAAGGCCTATGACCGGCTCTATCAACGGCTGATCGCCAAGGTGGCACTGTCGGACGTTTCGGCCTCCTTCGTCATGGAGGAGATCAAGGAGACCACGGTCGTTCCGATGGAACTGCGCTGAAGCGGAACTGTGCTGAAAGAAAGCCGTTGATAGCATTGCCGCCGAGTTGACTGAACCGGCGTTCGCGACGATAGGATCAGCCTCATGCGCGCAGCACTTTATCCCACCTCCGTCATCGGTCCGGCTGTCGGCTTCGTCAGGCTGCCGCATGGCGAGGGATTGCCGCTTCCTGCCTATGAGAGCTCGGGCGCCGCCGGCATGGACCTGCGCGCCGCCGTCCCGGACGACAGGCCGCTTTTGATCCTGCCGGGAAAGCGCGCGCTGGTGCCGACCGGGCTGGTCCTGGAAATTCCGGAGGGCGTCGAAGGCCAGGTCCGGCCGCGTTCCGGCCTCGCCTTCAAGCACGGGCTCACCTGCCTCAACACGCCGGGCACCATCGACAGCGACTATCGCGGCGAGGTCAAGGTGCTGCTGATCAATCTCGGCGACGAGGATTTCGCGGTGACGCGCGGCATGCGGATCGCCCAGATCGTCTTCGCCCCGGTGACGCAGGCGACCGTCGAGGAGCGCACATTGGCTGGCGGTACGGCGCGCGGCTCGGGCGGCTTCGGATCGACCGGCACGGCCTGATGAAAATACCCAAGCTCGTCATCTTCGATTGCGACGGGGTTCTGGTCGACACCGAGAACCTGGCCAATCGGCGCCTCGCCGAATGGCTGACCGCGGCCGGCTTTCCGGCCAGCTTCGAATATTGCCGCAAGAATTTCTCCGGCCGCAGCATGGTCTCGGTGCAGAAGGAAGTCGAGGCGACCGGCGTCAGCCTCGGCGCCGATTTCGTCGAGCGCTGGAACGCCGGCCTGCCGGACCTGTTCGCGCATGGCGTCGAGGCCATCCCCTACGTTCGCGAGTTCATCGAAACCGTGCACGCCGCCGGCATCGCCACCTGTGTCGCGTCGTCGGCACGGGTGTCCAAAATGCACATCACGCTCGGCCAGACCGGGCTGCTGCCGCTATTCGAGCATGCGCTGTTCAGCTCGACCATGGTCTCGCGTGGCAAGCCGTTCCCCGACCTCTTCCTGCATGCGGCAGCGACGATGGGCTTCGCGCCCGCCGACTGCATCGTCATCGAGGACAGCGTCGCCGGCACGGCAGCCGGCATCGCCGCCGGCATGCGCGTCTATTCCTACCACGGCGACCCGCTTTCCGACCGCGACGGGCTGATCGAAGCCGGCGGCATCCTGTTCGACGACATGCGTAAACTGGCCGGGCTGGTGCCGATCCACTGATCGCCTTTGCGCAGGCTGCATGCGCGCCCGATCTCAGACCGGGCGCGGCGCTCCAAGTACTCGGTCGACCGTGTCGCACATGAGACTGCGCAGATTGGCCGGCCTGTCGAGATGACTGACGACAAGCAGGCCGTCGGCCGCCACCGTTAGCGCGTCCGCGGTGCGGTCCGGATCGCGATTTGCGTCAGCGATCAGCAGATCCCTTAGGATGCCCCACTTCCAGTGACGATGCTTATCGATTGCCTGGCGAACCGGGCTCCTCGGGTCGGGGTATTCGGCCGCGGCATTCTGGAACGGGCAGCCGCGGTAGCCCGGCTGATCCGCCGCGTCGGCGATGAGATCGAATATGGCAAGGATCATCTGGCGAGGTGGCCGCCGGCCAAGGCTCGCGATTGCCGCCCGTCCTCCCTTGCTGAGCTCCTCGATGTAGGCGCGGACGAGATCGTCCTTGGCCGCGAAGTGATGATAGAACGTCGCCTTCGCAACGCCGGCCTCGGCGATGATGCGGTCGATGCCGACGGCACGGACCCCCTCCAGAGAAAACAGCGCGGTCGCCGTATCGACGACGCGGCGGCGCGCAAGGCTTTCGGGACGATCGTTGATTCGGGCTGTGGACATGCCTTGACTATAGCAGACAGGTCTGTATATATCCACATTGTAGACAGACAGGTCTACCTACTAGCGGAGGAAAAACGAACATGGCTTCGATAGTCAGGGAAATCATCGTAGATGCTTCACCGGAAAGCGTATGGGCGACGGTGGGCGACTTCGCCGGCGGCGCCCAACGGATAGCCCCAGGCGTTTTCGTCGACTGCCGGGTGGACGAGGGCGACGTGCGGGCCCTTACTTTCGCCGACGGCAAGATCGTGCGAGAGCGGCTCATCGCCCGCGACGAGCAGAGCCGGCGGATCGTATGGGGATGGCTCGGCGATGAGGTCACCCACGATAACACCTCCATGCAGGTCTTTGCCGAGGGCGAGGGCCGGAGCCGCCTGGTCTGGATCCACGACACTCTGCCCGACGAACTCGGCGCGTGGCTCGCAGCCGCCATGGATCAGCTGGTGCCGGTTTTCCGGCAGACCCTGGCGAGCCAAGCCAAGCCAACATAGTGAGGCAACGCCAGGGGTTTCCTCTTGGTCGCAAAATGCTCTAGCTTGCGCGCGCCCGACATAACGAGCGCGCGCATGACCTTCTCCCTGCTTCGTTTCATCTTTGCCTGCCTGCTGCTGCCTTGTCTTTGGACGACGGCCAGCGCGGAGGCCGTCAGCTTCCCGGAGCTCGGTAGCGCCGTCCCCGGCCACGGCGATCTCACCTATCTCGATCTCGCCAGGATGGTCATTCCCGATCTGGCGGCGGACAAGGACGGCTTTTTCCGGGGTTCGATTCCGATCGAGATGCGCCACATCGCTGGACCGGACTACGACGGCTCGCCGCCGGCGACGTCGGGTCTTTCCAGCGGCGACGTGCTCGACATCAAGGCCGGCGCCAAGGACCGGCTGGCGATGCTGCTCGACCTCGGCGACTCGCCTGACAGCGCCGAGGGTTATGCAGTGCTGGCACTCTACGACATCACCGGCAAGCCGGCCTTGCTCGACGCGGTCAATGTTGCCGTCGACCGCAGCACCTACTTTCGCGATCCGGGCAAGCTGTCGATCGGGCCCGGCGATGACGTCATCATCACCACGAGCACGCATTTCAATTCGAGCCAGGGCTATGTGATCACGCCGCTGGTCATGGTCCGCAACGACAGGTTCGAGCTGATCGACATGATCTATACGTTCGACGAAAACCTCTGCACCAACCGAAGGACGCAGAATGTGGCCTTCCAGGCGATTGCCGACAGCCAGCCCTATGCAGCCATCAAGGTCACGGTGACCGACGCGACAGTGCCGGGCGATGAAAGCTGCGACGGCCAGCCGCCGCCAGAGGCGTCTTCGCGCGACATTTCCGTCACCTATCATTGGGACAAAATCGCTTCGCGCTACGTCAAGGATTCCGATGCGCTGGACCGATTGGCGGATGAGAACGCCAAACGCTTCTGAGCCAACCGCATTTGTTTGCCCGGCGCGTTCCGCCGGGCTAGAATTTGCCTCACATTCTGCACTGGAGGGGAGCATCCATGGACAAGGGCAAGATTTTTCGCGACCTGCATGCCTCGATCTTCGTCATGGCCAATTCCTGGGACGTTGGCACGACCAAGCTCTTGGCCTCATTCGGCTTCAAGGCGCTGGCCACGACCAGCGCCGGCTTTGCCTTTTCGCGCGGCCTGCCCGACGGCGCGGTGACGTTCGAGGCGATGATCCATCATTGCCGTGAAGTGTCAGCGGCGACCGGGCTGCCGGTTTCGGCCGACCTCGAAAAGGGCAAGGGCGACGGCGCGACAAGTGCCGGCGAGACCATCTTCGCCGCCGAGGCGGCTGGCCTCGCCGGCTGCTCGATCGAGGACCATACCGGCGAGCCCGCCAAGCCGATCTATGATTTTTCGCATGCCGTCGATCGCGTCGCGGCGGCGGCGGAAGCGGCACGGGCACTGAAACGCGATTTCGTCTTCACCGCGCGGGCCGAGAATTTCCTGTGGGGCAAGCCCGATCTCGACGACACGATCAAGCGGCTGCAGGCCTTCGAGAAGGCCGGCGCCGACGTGCTCTATGCACCGGGGCTGGGCGACATCGAGATGGTGCGAACCGTCTGCTCGGCGCTGACCAAGCCGGTCAACGTCATGGCCAGGCCCGGCTTCACCATCGCCGACCTGGCCATGGCGGGGGTAAAGCGCGTCTCGCTCGGCCCATGGCTGACCAATTTCGCCTTCGGCATGCTGGAGACCGCGGCGCGCGAGATCCAGCAGGATGGCACGTTCGGCTTCATCCGCGCCGCCATGCCGTTCGGCAAGCTGCAGGCGCTGTTTGCCAAATCTTCAGCCTAGGTCGGGCCCGGCGAATGACGCTCACCGTCGTCGACATGCACACCGGCGGCGAGCCGCTGCGGATCGTCACCGGCGGCTACCCCGACATTCCCAAGGGCACGATCCTCGAAAAGCGTGCCTATGTGCGCGACTATCTCGATCATCTCAGAAAGATCCTGATGTTCGAGCCGCGCGGCCATTACGACATGTATGGCGCGCTGCTGGTGGAGCCCGACCTGCCGGGCGCCGACCTCGCGGTGCTGTTTATGCACAATGAGGGCTATTCGACGATGTGCGGCCACGCCATCGTCGCGCTCGGCCGCTACGCGGTCGACGAACGGCTGGTGGCGCCACGCGAGCCGCTGACGACGGTCAACATCGAAGCGCCATGCGGGCTGATTTCGGCTGCGGTCGAGGTGAGGGACGGCAAAGCCGGTGCGGTGTCCTTCGAAAGCGTGCCGGCGTTTCTGTTTGCCGGCGACCAGCGGATCGAGCTGCCGGGCTATGGTCCGGTCGGCTTCGACGTCGCCTATGGCGGCGCCTTCTATGCGCTGGCCGAATGCCGCCAGTTCGGGCTGGAATTCGGCAGGAACCGCGTCCGCGATTTCGTCGATGCAGCGACCGCGCTGACTGATAAGCTGAAGGCCGAATTGCCGCTGTTGCATCCCGACCACGCCGATCTCGCCTTTCTCTACGGTACCATCCTGACCGACGGACAGGATGCGTTCTCCGATACGCCGACCAAAAACATCTGCGTTTTCGCCGAGGCCGAGGTCGACCGTTCGCCGACCGGCTCCGGCGTCACCGCGCGGCTGGCGGCCATGCACGCCAAGGGCCAGATCGAGATTGGCCGAACGCGGCTGTTCGAGAGCATCGCCGGCTCGCGCTTTTCCGGCGCCGTCGTACGCACGGCCACAGCCGGGCCGCATGACGCGATCATCGCCCGCGTCGGCGGCCGCGCCTATTACTCAGGGCGGGCCGAATTCATCGTCGAGGACGATGATGAACTGGGGCGCGGCTTTCTGCTGCGCTAGCTCCCTTCCCGTGCCGAGATCGCCTTGTGCAGATGCACCATCATGGCGGCGGCGAACAGCGGCGTCAGAAGGTTGAGCAGCGGCACGGCGAGGAAAGCGGCGACCACCAGCCCGGCCAGGAACACGGCGATGGAGTGCTTTCTGCGCAACGCCTTGGCCTCGGCCTCCGGGCGAAAGCGCATGGCGGCGAACTCGAAGAATTCGCGCCCGAGCAGATAGCCGTTGACGACGAAGAAGGCGGCAATGTTGATGCCCGGCACCAGGAGCAGCAGCAGGGCGACGATATTGCCGAGGATGACGACGCCGAAGAACCGGATCGCCAGCACCAGCGAGCGCAACGCCGGCACGGCGCGGCCGGGCGGGTCGTTTGGATAATCCGTGCGCTCGACCACTTCGGCGACGTCGTCGAGGAACAGGCCGGCGATGATCGCCGTCACCGGCGCGATGAGCAGCGCCAAGCCCAGCGCAAGGCCGATGCCGGCGACGACGGCGCCCAGCCATCCGGCCCAGGAGGGTAGGGCGGGCAGCCATCCATCGATCCACGGCCAGGCCAGCCATTCGAACAGGCTCTTGATCCCGAACCAAAGCGCCGCCAGCGCCAGCAAGGTCAGCGCCAGCGTCTTCAGGAACACGGAACGGAATTCGGGCGAGAACAGCCGGCTCAAGGCGGCGCGGGCGGCGTCGAGGATCACGGCGTTTCCAATTCCATGTCAAACGAGGCCCATGGGCGATATTTCGGGATAGGCGGAGACAGGTCGCGAGACAAGCGCAAACCGCGCGATACGAAGCATCTGCGTTCTGCCCGGATTTATAACTCGCGGCCTAGGCAAAGCCGCATCAAACCGCTAGACCCGCCCGCGCCCGGCGTGGCAGAAAGCCGGTGGGTTTTTGGCGGAGACATGAATTGATGCCGGACTATGACGTGCTTTGTATCGGGAATGCCATCGTCGACATCATCGCCCAGTGCGACGAGGCGTTCCTGGAGACGAACGGCATCATCAAGGGCGCGATGAATTTGATCGACACGAGGCGCGCCGAACTGCTCTACAGCCGCATGGGCCCGGCCATCGAAGCCTCGGGCGGCAGCGCCGGCAACACGGCGGCGGGCGTCGCCTCCTTCGGCGGCCGCGCCGCTTTCTTCGGCAAGGTCTCCAACGACGCGCTCGGCGAAATCTACGCGCATGACATCCATGCCCAGGGCGTCGCCTTCGACACCAGGCCGCTTAACGGCGAACCTCCGACAGCGCGCTCGATGATCTTCGTCACGCCCGACGGCGAGCGCTCGATGAACACCTATCTCGGCGCTTGCGTCGAGCTCGGCCCGGAGGACGTCGAGGCCGACAAGGCGTCGGGCGCCGCCGTCACTTATTTCGAGGGCTATCTGTGGGACCCGCCGCGCGCCAAGGAGGCGATCCGGCAGACGGCGAAGCTCGCCCATGCCGCCGGGCGCGAAGTGTCGATGACATTGTCGGACTCGTTCTGCGTCGACCGCTACCGCGACGAGTTCCTCGATCTCATGCGATCCGGCACCGTCGACATCGTCTTTGCCAACAGCCACGAGATCAAGTCGCTCTACCAGACCGCGTCGTTCGACGAGGCGCTGGCCCAGATCCGCAAGGATTGCAAGATCGCCGCCGTCACCCGCTCGGAAAAGGGCTCGGTGATCGTGCGCGGCGACGAGACCGTGACCATCAATGCGACCAGGATCCGCGAGCTGGTCGACACCACCGGCGCCGGCGACCTCTATGCCGCCGGCTTCCTCTACGGCTACACGCAAGGCCGCAGCCTGAAGCAGTGCGGCGATCTCGGCTCGCTAGCGGCCGGGCTGGTCATCCAGCAGATCGGCCCAAGGCCACGCCAGAATTTGCGCAGAGAGGCCGAGCAGGCGGGGCTGCTGTAGCGGCACCTCTTCCTTCTCCCCCTGTGGGAGAAGGTGGATCGGCGCGCAGCGCCGAGACGGTTGAGGGGTGCTGGACGGAGTGCTGCCGGTGCCAAGCTGGAACACCCCTCATCCGACCGAGCTTCGCTCGGCCACCTTCTCCCCCAGGGGGAGAAGGGAGAGGCGCTGCTGCTGCCCCCGCTCGTCAAGCTCCCGCGCTATACGCCGCAATCGCTGCCATGTTGACGATGTCCGAATCCTTGGCATTGAGCGAGACGATCTGAACCGGCTTGTTCAGGCCGACCAGCAGCGGGCCGATGACGGTCGAGCCGCCGAGCTCCTGCAGCATCTTGGTCGAGATCGAGGCCGAGTGGAAGGCCGGCATGATCAGCACATTGGCCGGGCCGGTCAGCCTGATGAACGGGTACTGCGCCATGGCGCGGGCGTTGAGCGCCACGTCGGCGGCCATCTCGCCGTCATACTCGAAATCGACGCGGCGCTTGTCGAGGATGCGCACCGCTTCCTGGACGCGCTCGGAGCGCTCGCCCTGCGGATGGCCGAAGGTTGAATAGGCGAGCATGGCGAGCCTCGGCTCGTAGCCCATGCGGCGGGCGAAACCGGCGGCCTCCTCGGCGATGTCGGCGATCTCGACGGCATCCGGCATGTCATGCACCGCGGTGTCGGCAACGAGGACGGTGCGACCGCGCGCCAGCACGATCGACACGCCGATGACGCAATGGCCAGGCCTTGCGTCAATGACGCGGCGGATGTCGTCGAGCGCCGTCGAATAGTTACGGGTAACGCCGGTGACAATGCCGTCGGCATCGCCCAGCGCCACCATGCAGGCGGCGAAATGGTTGCGGTCGTTGTTGATCAGCCGCTGGCAGTCGCGGAACAGAAAGCCTTTGCGCTGCATGCGCTCGTAGAGATAGTCGGTGTAGACCGAGTTGCGCCGCGACAGCCGCGCATTGATGATCTCGATGCCTTGCTTGCCGAGATCGATGCCGGCGTTCCTGGCGTTTTCCTTGATGATGTCGTCGCGGCCGAGCAGGATGGCGGTGCCGAGCCGCTGGTTCACATAGGAGACGGCGGCGCGCATCACCTGCTCCTCCTCGCCCTCGGCAAAGACGATGCGCTTGGGCTGGCGGCGCACCCGGTCGTAGATGCGCTGCAGCGTCGAGGCGATCGGGTCGCGGCGCGCGGAAAGCTCCTGCGCGTAGCGGTCGAGATCGAGGATCGGCTTGCGCGCGACGCCGGAGTCCATCGCCGCTTTGGCCACCGCAATCGGGATGGCCGAGATCAGGCGCGGATCGAACGGCACCGGGATGATGTAGTTGGGGCCGAATTTCGGCCGCATGCCCTGATAGGCGGCGGCGACGTCGTCGGGCACGTCCTGGCGCGCCAGTTCGGCGAGCGCTTTGGCCGCGGCGATCTTCATGTCGTCGTTGATGGTGGTCGCCCGCACATCGAGCGCGCCGCGGAAGATGTAGGGGAAGCCAAGCACGTTGTTGACCTGGTTGGGATAGTCGGACCGTCCCGTCGCCATGATGGCGTCGGTGCGGATCTCGGCGACCTCCTCAGGCGTGATCTCGGGGTCGGGATTGGCCATGGCGAAGATGATCGGGTTCTTGGCCATCGACTGCACCATTTTGGTGGTCAGCGTGCCTTTGGCCGAGAGGCCGAGGAACACGTCGGCGCCGTCCAGCGCCTCGGCCAGCGAGCGCGCGCCGGTTTTCACGGCGTGCGCCGACTTCCACTGGTTCATGCCTTCGGTGCGGCCCTGGAAGACGACGCCCTTGGTGTCGCAAAGGATGATATTCTCAGGCGCAAAGCCCATCGCCTTCATCAATTCGATGCAGGCGATGCCGGCAGCGCCGGCGCCGTTGCAGACCATTTTGGTGGTCTTCATGTCGCGGCCGGTGATTTCCAGCGCGTTGATCAGGCCGGCAGCCGAGATGATGGCGGTGCCGTGCTGGTCGTCATGGAAGACCGGGATATCCATCAGCTCGCGCAGCCGCTGCTCGATGATGAAGCATTCCGGTGCCTTGATGTCCTCGAGGTTGATGCCGCCGAAGGAGGGGCCAAGGAAACGCACGCAGTTGATGAATTCGTCGGCATCCTCGGTGTCGACCTCGAGGTCGATGGAATCGACATCGGCGAAGCGCTTGAACAGCACCGCCTTGCCTTCCATCACCGGCTTCGAGGCCAGCGCGCCGAGATTGCCGAGGCCGAGGATGGCGGTGCCGTTGGAGATGACGGCGACCATGTTGCCGCGAACCGTGTAGTCGAAGGCGCGGCTCGGGTCCTCGGCGATGGCGAGAACCGGCACGGCGACGCCCGGCGAATAGGCAAGGCTGAGATCGCGCTGCGTCGCCATCGGTTTTGTGGCGACGATCTCCAGCTTGCCCGGACGGCCCATGGCGTGGAATTCCAGCGCCTCCTGGGCGCTGACGGAGGGCCCGTTGCTTTCGGTTTTCTTGGCCATGGTACTTTCGGTTTCCTCGCCCGTACGGCACCGCTTGAGATGGGTGCGCATGCTTTCTTTTGTGGAAGGTTCGGGATTAAGGCTACACTTCGCCGCTGTAAACCGCCAAGCATGGCTTGCAAAATTTTGGAAGCAGCTTCTTGAACGACGAGACGCCCATTCAAAGCGACAATGCCACGCCGGCCTTCGCGCCGGCGACGCCGATGATGGAGCAGTATATCGAGATCAAGGCGGCGAATCCGGATTCGCTGCTGTTCTACCGCATGGGCGATTTCTACGAGCTGTTCTTCGACGATGCCGAGAAGGCGAGCCGGGCACTCGGCATCGTGCTGACCAAGCGCGGCAGGCACCAGGGGCTCGACATCCCGATGTGCGGCGTGCCGGTGCATGCCGCCGACGACTATCTGCAGAAGCTGATCGGCCAGGGGTTCCGCGTCGCTGTCTGCGAACAGATCGAGGATCCGGCCGAGGCCAGGAAGCGCGGCGGCAAATCGGTGGTGCGCCGCGACGTGGTGCGGCTGGTCACCCCAGGCACCATCACCGAGGACAAGTTGCTGGCGCCGTCGGAATCGAGTTTTCTGATGGCGCTGGGACGGGTTAAGGGCGGGGCCGAGCATTCCTTTGCCTTGGCCTGGATCGAGATCTCGACCGGTGTCTTCCGCGTCGCCGAGACAACCACCGACCGGCTGCTCGCCGATGTCTTCCGCGTCGACCCGCGCGAGCTGATCGTCGCCGAGCCGGTGTTTTACGACCCGGAGCTGAAACCGGTGTTCGACGTGCTCGGCCGCGTCGCCAGCCCGCAGCCGCCGTCACTGTTCGATTCGGCTTCGGCCGCCGGCCGCATCGCCCGCTTCTTCGAGGTGGCAACGCCGGATAGTTTCGGCTCGTTTTCGCGCGCCGAGCTGTCGGCGATCTCGGGCGTCATCGCCTATGTCGAGAAGACGCAGAAAGCCGAGCGGCCGCCGCTGTCGCGGCCGCAGCGCGAGGAGCAGGGCTCGACGCTGTTCATCGACCCGGCGACGCGCGCCAATCTGGAACTGCTGCGCACGCTGTCCGGCAGCCGCGACGGGTCGCTGTTCAAGGCGATCGACCGCACGGTGACCGGCGGCGGTGCAAGGCTGCTCGCCGACCGCTTGATGGCGCCGCTGACCGACCCGGCGGCAATCGCTGCAAGGCTGGACTCGGTGTCGTTCTTCCGCTCCGAAACGCGCCTCTGCCAGGCGGTGCGGGCAAGCCTGAAGAGCGTCGCCGACATGCCGCGGGCGCTGTCCAGGCTGGCGCTCAACCGCGGCGGCCCGCGCGACCTCGGCGCGCTGCGCGCCGGTTTCGAAGCGGCCGGCGCCATCGCCGAACTGTTCGGCCAAACCGCATTGCCGGCCGAACTGACTGCGGCGTTGGGAGCTATCAAGGCACTGCCCAGTGAACTGGCGACGCATCTGGCACAGGCGCTCAGCGACGAGCTGCCGTTGCTCAGGCGCGACGGCGGCTTCGTCCGCGGCGGCTACCACGCCGAACTCGACGAGATGCGGGCACTGCGCGACGAGTCGCGAAAGGTGATCGCCGGGCTGGAGCGTTCGCTGATCGACGAGACCGGCATCCGCTCGCTGAAGATCAGGCACAACAATGTGCTGGGCTATTATATCGAAGTCACCGCTAACCACCATGCGCTGATGACCGGCAGCGACGGCGCCAAGGCGCGCTTCATCCATCGCCAGACCATGGCCAACGCCATGCGCTTCACCACCACGGAACTCGCCGAACTGGAAACCAAGATCGCCAACGCCGCCGACCGGGCGCTGGCGATCGAGCTTGCCGCTTTCGAGGCGCTGACGGCGGAAGTGGTCGGCCAGGCCGACACGATCCGTGCCGGCGCCGAAGCGCTCGCCGTGCTCGACGTTTCGGCCGCACTTGCCTTGCTTTCCGAGAGCGAGGCCTGGTGCCGGCCGCTGGTCGATGCGAGCCTTGCCTTCGAGATTTCGGGTGGACGTCATCCGGTGGTCGAACAGGCGCTGCGGCGTTCCGGCGAAGGCCCGTTCGTCGCCAATGATTGCGATCTGTCGCCGCAAGGCGATGCCAAGGCCGGCGCGATCTGGCTGCTGACCGGCCCCAATATGGGCGGCAAATCGACCTTCCTCAGGCAAAACGCGCTGATCGCCATCCTCGCCCAGACCGGCTCCTTCGTGCCGGCGGCATCAGCCCATATCGGCGTCGTCGACCGGCTGTTTTCGCGGGTCGGCGCCTCCGACGATCTGGCGCGCGGCCGCTCCACCTTCATGGTCGAGATGGTCGAGACGGCGGCGATCCTCAACCAGGCAGGCGAACGCGCACTGGTCATCCTCGACGAGATCGGCCGCGGCACCGCCACCTTCGACGGCCTGTCGATCGCCTGGGCGGCGGTCGAATATTTGCACGAGAAAAACCGCTGCCGGGCGATCTTCGCCACGCATTTCCACGAAATGACGGCGCTGGCCGGAAAACTGCCGCGGCTCTCCAACGTCACCATGCGGGTCAAGGAATGGGAGGGCGACGTGGTCTTCCTGCACGAGGTCGGCAAGGGTGCCGCCGACCGTTCCTACGGCGTCCAGGTAGCGCGGCTGGCCGGCCTGCCAGAGGCCGTCGTCGGCCGGGCCAAGGAAGTGCTGCACCAGCTCGAGGCCGACGAGGTCTCGGGCAAGGCCAACCGCCTGGTCGACGACCTGCCGCTGTTTTCCGTGGCAGCGAAGCGGGAGGCGCCCAAGCCGGCGAAGAGTGATGGGCTGGGTTTGGCGCTAGCGGAGATCAATCCCGACGAGATGACGCCAAGGGAGGCGCTGGAGGCGCTGTACAGGCTGAAGGGGATGGCTGGGAAGTAGTGCTCGTCTGATAGCGCTCTACGGCACCCCCCTCTGTGACGGAACGCTGCTTTGGCTTGCCTTCCGCCCCACCCCTCAAATCATCGCCAGGCCCGACTTCCGCCTCGGCGGCGGAAAAGCGCGATCAATTTCGGCGAAATCTTCCCTCGTGAGCGCGATGTCCAACGCCGCGACATTCTGCCGGATATGCTCCGGGCGGCTGGCCTTCGGAATGGCGATGATGCCGTCCTGCGCCATCACCCAGGCAAGCGCGATCTGCGCCGGAGTCGCATCGTGGCGAGCGGCGATGGCATCTAACCTGGCGTTGCGCGCCAGTACCCCCTGATCGACCGGCGAATAGGCCATCAGCGGCATGCCGCGTTGCCGGCTCCACGGGGCGAGGTCGAACTCGACGCCGCGCTGCGACAGATTGTAGAGCACCTGGTTGGTCTGGACGTTGCCGCCGGCCGGCAACCGGACCAGCTCCTCCATCTCGCCGGTATCGAAATTGCTGACGCCCCAGTGGCGGATCTTGCCGGCTGCCTTCAACGCTTCGAACGCCTCTACCGTTTCCGTCAAAGGCACGCTGCCCGGCCAATGCAGCAGATAAAGATCGATTCGGTCGGTGGCGAGATGCCTCAGGCTGTTCTCGCAGGCCCGTTTCACGCCGGCGCGCGAGGCATTGGACGGCAGCACCTTGGAGACCAGGAAAACCTCGTCGCGGCGACCGGCGATGGCCTCCGCCACCACCTCCTCGGCACCGCCGCTGGCATACATTTCGGCGGTGTCGATGAGCGTCATGCCGAGATCCAGCCCGAGCTTCAGGGCATTGGCCTCGTCGCCACGGCGGCGAGCGTCTTCGCCCATCTTCCAGGTGCCCTGGCCGAGCACCGGCACGGCTTCGCCGCAGGGCAGGGAGGTCGTTCTTATCGTCGATGGCATGGCATGCTCCAGTCCGAGGCCCGGATAGCACCATAGCCGCCAAGGGAAATCCAGGCGAAGCAGAAATCCAGGTGAAGCCTCTCGCCCGGATTCCCCGACAGCGTCACGCCTACTTCACCGGATGGGCAGCGAGCCAGTCCTGCATCTGCTTGATCTCGGCTTGCTGCGCGGCGATCACTGCTTCCGCCAGCTTGCGGATTTCCGGGTCCTTGCCATTGGCGAGCTCGACCTTGGCCATGTCGATGGCAGCCTGGTGATGCGGGATCATGCCGCGGGCGAAATCGACATCGGCATTGCCGGAATATTCGATTGCCATCATGTCGGTATGCATCTTGTCCATCGCCGCCTTGTAGCCCTCGGTCGAGGGGCTCTGCGCGCCCATTGCGCCCATGTCGTGCTTCATCTCCTCGGCTTGTGCCGGAACACTTTCGAGGAAAACGGCAAGCAGCATTCCCGCCGCCATCATCAGCAGCACGATCTTCTTGGCCAAGGTCATTCATCGTCTCCTTTTTTGAACAGGGTCTATCTGGAATGTTTACTCAGAGTTTCAACGTCCTGAGCCGCAATGCGTTGGCGATCACCGAAACCGAAGACAGGCTCATCGCCGCCGCCGCGATCATCGGCGACAGCAGCGTGCCGGTGAGCGGATAAAGCACGCCGGCAGCAACCGGCACGCCGAGCACATTGTAGAGGAAAGCAAAAAACAGGTTCTGGCGGATGTTGCGGATCGTCGCGCGGGCCAGCGTCCTCGCCCTGACGATGCCGTTGAGATCGCCCTTGACCAGCGTAATTCCCGCACTTTCGACCGCAACATCGGCGCCTGTGCCCATGGCGATGCCGACATCGGCGGCGGCCAGTGCGGGCGCATCGTTTACCCCGTCGCCGGCCATGGCAACGCCGGCACCGCCGGCGCGCAATTCCTCGACCAGCGCGTTCTTCTGTTCGGGCAAGAGCCCGGCACGCACCGCGTCGATGCCGAGCTTGGCGGCGATGGCCTTGGCGGTGCGCTCGTTGTCGCCGGTCGCCATGACGATCTTCAGCCCGCTGTCATGCAGCGCCTTGATCGCCTCGGCGGTGGTCGCCTTGATCGGGTCGGCAACGGCGACGAGGCCGGCGAGCCGGTTGCCGACAGCAACGAACATCGCGGTCTTGCCGTCGGCCTGCAGCGCCTCGGCGCTGGCCAGGACCGCCGCCGTGTCGATGCCGAGATCGGCCATCATCGCGGCATTGCCGAGCGCCACCTTCTGCCCCGAAACCGTGCCGGAAACACCCTTGCCGGTGACGGCCTCGAAACCGCCGGCGTCCGGGATATTCACCCCGCGTTCGCGGGCGCCGTCGACGATCGCCTCGGCCAGCGAATGCTCCGAGCCTTTTTCCAGCCCGGCGGCGAGCGCCAGCAGCTCGTCCTGCGCCATGCCTTCGACGGCAACGACATCGGTCAGTCGCGGCCGGCCTTCGGTCAGCGTTCCCGTCTTGTCGACGATCAGCGTATCGACCGAGGCGAAGCGTTCGAGCGCCGCCGCTTCCTTGATCAGCACGCCGGCATGCGCGCCGCGCCCGGTGGCGGTCATGATCGACATTGGCGTGGCAAGGCCGAGCGCACAGGGACAGGCGATGATCAGCACCGAGACCGCCGAGACGATGGCAAAGACCAGGCTGGGTTCCGGTCCGACGATCGCCCAGGCGACGAACGCAATGATCGCAACCAGAACGACGGCCGGGACGAAGTAGAACGAGACGCGGTCGGCCAACCCCTGGATCGGCGCGCGTGAACGCTGCGCCTTGGCGACCAGCTCGACGATGCGCGCCAGCGTCGTCTCGGCGCCGACTTTGTCGGCGCGCATGATCAGCGAGCCGTTCTTGTTGAGCGTACCGCCGGTGAGGTTGTCGCCGTCGGTCTTTTCGACCGGCAGCGGCTCGCCTGTGATCATCGATTCGTCGATGGAGGAGCGCCCTTCGAGCACAATGCCGTCGACCGGCACGGCGTCGCCTGGGCGGATGCGCAAGCGGTCGCCGGCCTTGACGGTTTCGAGCGGCACGTCGTCTTCGGAACCGTCCGCGCCGATCAGCCGCGCCGTCTTCGGCGCCAGGTCGAGCAGCGCACGGATCGCCGAACCGGTTTTCTCGCGGGCACGCAATTCCAGCACCTGGCCGAGGAACACCAGCGCGACGATTACCGCCGCCGCCTCGAAATAGACCGGTACGGTGCCGTCATGGCCGCGGAACTGGTGCGGAAAGAGGCCTGGAAACAGCGTGGCGATGACGCTGTAGAGGTAGGCGGCACCGACGCCGAGCGAAATCAGCGTCCACATATTGGGGCTGCGGTTGAGGATCGAATCCCAGCCGCGGTGGAAGAACGGGAATGCCGCCCACAGCACCACCGGGCTGGCCAGCGCCAGCTCCAGCCAGACCTTCGCGCGGTCGTCGATGAAGGCCTGAAACGTCAGGCCGAGCATCGGCGCCATGGCGATGAGCAGCAACGGCACGGACAGCACCGCGCTCACCCAAAAGCGCCTGGTGAAGTCGACCAGTTCCGGGTTAGGTCGCTCGTCGCCGGTCGGCACGCCCATCGGCTCCAGCGCCATGCCGCAGATCGGGCAGGAGCCGGGCTTGTCGCGGATGATTTCGGGATGCATCGGGCAGGTGTATTGCGTGCCCTTGGGCATCGGCTGCGGCGCCGGCCTGTCGCCGAGATATTTTGCCGGCTCGGCTTCGAACTTCGCCTGGCAAGCGGCCGAGCAGAAATAGAAGCCTCGGCCCTCGTGCCGCAAAAAGTGCTTGGCCGTGGCGCGATCGACGCTCATGCCGCAGACGGGATCGGTTGCGGTCAGGTATTTTTCCGGCTCGGCGACGAATTTCGCGCGGCAGCCCTCGCTGCAGAAATGATAGCGATGGCCGTCATGCTCGGTCGTCGGCTTGCCGGCAGCCGGATCGACGGTCATGCCGCAGACCGGATCGCGGACGACGGCGTCCGCAGCAGAGGAGGCGCCTTTTGCCGAGCAGCAGCTGCCATGGGCGTGATGATGGTGATCGGAATGCGTCATGCCGAAAGCCCCTGTATTTCGATGTTGCGGCGGAGGTAGTGCTTCCAGTAACTGGAAGGTCAAGGGCTGATTTCGATTTTTCGTGGCCAGGCCCAAACTGCACCGGCCGCGGGCATGAGACGATCGTCCCGTTCCACGGCTGCGGAGAACGCGTCCGTCCGCCCCATACCCAGCGCCGCGAAAACGCGCTATAGACGCCGCCGAAACGGCGAGGCCGAACGGCATTTATGGCAAGAATATCCCTGAAGCTCGAGGAACTGATCGACGGCGAAGCCTTGCGCCGCGAGATGACCGAACTGACCGCGGCCACGGCAGGCGACGGCTCCGGCAAGGCCGCGCGCAGCGGCGTTCTCAAGCTTCTCAAAAGCCGACTCGCCGACGGCCGCACGGTCGCCGAACGCATGCTGATGGACGATGGCAGCGGTACCGCCTGCGCCGCCCGGCTGTCGCATCTGATGGATGAGATCATCCGCGCGCTCTACGACTTCGCCGCCACCCATGTCTATCGCGTCAAAAACCCGTCATCGGCCGAGCGCATGGCGGTCGTGGCCGTCGGCGGCTATGGCCGTGGCACGCTGGCGCCCGGGTCCGACATCGACCTGCTGTTCCTGCTGCCCTACAAGCAGACGCCATGGGGCGAGCAGATCGTCGAATACATGCTCTACATGCTGTGGGACCTCGGGCTGAAGGTCGGCCATGCCACCCGCAACATCGACGAGTGCCTCAGGCTGTCGCGCACCGACATCACCATCCGCACCTCGATCCTGGAGGCGCGCTTCCTGTGGGGCGAGCAAAAGCTCTATGACGAGCTTTTGCAGCGCTTCGACCACGAGGTGGTGCGCACCACCGGCCCCGAATATGTCCAGGCCAAGCTCGCCGAACGCGACGAGCGCCACGCCAAGGCCGGCGAGAGCCGCTATCTGGTCGAGCCCAACGTCAAGGACGGCAAGGGCGGCCTGCGCGACCTGCAGACGCTGTTCTGGATCGCCAAATATTTCTACCGCGTGCGCACCGGCGAGGAACTGGTCGACAAGGGCGTCTTCACCGACGCCGAATACAGGGAATTCCAGAAGGCCGAGGATTTCCTATGGGCGGTGCGCTGCCATATGCATTTCCTCACCGGCAAGGCCGAGGAGCGGCTGCATTTCGACATCCAGCGCGACATTGCCGAGCGGCTGGGCTACACCACCCATCCCGGCCTGTCGGCGGTCGAACGCTTCATGAAGCACTACTTCCTCGTCGCCAAGGATGTCGGCGACCTGACCCGCATCTTCTGCGCCGCGCTGGAAGAAGAGCAGGCCAAGCATGTGCCGGGCTTCAACCGCATCTTTCTCACCTTTTCGCGCCGCAAGCGCAAGCTCGCCGGCACGGCCGATTTCATCGTCGACAACCACCGCATCAACATTGCCGACGACGAGGTGTTCGAGCGCGATCCGGTTAACCTGCTCAGGCTGTTCTGGTTTGCCGACAAGCATGGCCTGGAATTCCACCCCGATGCGCTGAAGCTTTTGACCCGCTCTCTCGGCCTCGTCGGCAAGGCGCTCAGGCGCGACGAGGAGGCCAACCGGCTGTTCCTCGATATCTTGACCTCGGACCGCAACGCCGAGCTCAATCTGCGGCGCATGAATGAGGCCGGACTGCTTGCCAAGCTGATCCCGGATTTCGGCAAGATCGTCGCCATGATGCAGTTCTCGATGTACCACCACTACACCGTGGACGAGCATTTGATCCGCTGCATCGGCGTGCTGGCCGAGATCGAGCGCGGCGACGGGGAAAAGATCCATCCACTCGCCCACTCGCTGATGCCGGGGCTGAAGAAGAGCCGCGAGGCGCTCTATGTCGCCGTGCTGCTGCACGACATCGCCAAGGGCAGGCCGGAGGACCATTCGCAAGCCGGCGCCAGGATCGCCCGGCGCATCTGCCCGCATATGGGGCTCTCGCCGGCAGACACCGAAACGGTCGCCTGGCTGGTCGAGAACCACCTCGTCATGTCGATGACGGCGCAGACCCGCGATCTCAACGACCGCAAGACGATCGAGGATTTTGCCGCCATCGTGCAGTCGGTCGAACGGCTGAAGATGCTGCTTGTGCTTACCGTCTGCGATATCCGCGGCGTCGGGCCTGGGGTCTGGAACGGCTGGAAGGGCCAGTTGCTGCGTACGCTCTATTACGAGACCGAGCTTTTGTTGACCGGCGGGTTTTCGGAGGTGTCGCGCGCCAAACGGACGGCGGCGGCGCGCGAACAACTGGCCGAGGCGCTTGCCGACTGGCCGGAAAAGGCCCGCAAGCGTTATGTCGGCCAGCACTACGAGAACTATCTGCTGGCGGTCGATCTTCCCGACCAGCTCCGCCATGCCGAATTCATCCGCGAGGCCGATCACGCCGGCAAGAAGCTCGCCACCATGGTGAAAACCCACCAGTTCGAGGCGGTGACCGAGATCACGGTGCTGGCGCAGGACCATCCGCGCCTGCTTTCGGTGATTGCCGGCGCCTGTGCCGCGGCCGGCGGCAACATCGTCGACGCGCAGATCTTCACCACCTCGGATGGTCGGGCGCTCGACACCATCCTGATCTCGAGGGAGTTCGACCTCGACGAGGACGAGCGCCGCCGTGCCGAGCGCGTCGGCCGGCTGATCGAGGACGTGCTGTCGGGCAAGAGCTGGCTGCCCGAAATGATCGAGAAGCGGACCAAGCCGCGGCGCGGCGCCAAGGTTTTCCGTATTCCGCCACGCGCCGAGATCCGCAACAAGCTGTCGAACCGTTTCTCGGTCATCGAGGTCGAGGGGCTGGACAGGCCGGGCCTTCTGTCGGAGATCACCGGCATGTTGTCGGACCTGTCGCTCGACATCGCCTCGGCCCACATCACAACCTTCGGCGAAAAGGTCATCGACACGTTCTACGTCACCGATCTCACCGGCCAGAAGATCGACAGCCCGTCGCGCACCGCGACTATCCGCAACAGGCTGATCGCGGTGCTCGAGGGCACGGCGTCTGAGCGCGGCAAGACCAAAACGGCCGCCGAGTGACTGTTACCTTCCATTTGCCCCAATCGCACAGGCAGTCTTCAAGCGCATGAGCCTTGTCAAGAAATTCGCCACGGTCGCTTCCGGCACGCTGATGAGCCGCGCCCTCGGTTTCGGCCGCGAGATGCTGATGGCTGCCGCACTCGGCACCGGGCCGATCGCCGACGCCTTCAACGCCGCCTTCCAGTTCCCCAACACCTTTCGCCGGCTGTTTGCCGAAGGCGCTTTCAACGCCGCCTTCGTGCCGCTGTTCGCCAAGGAGATCGAGACGCACGGCACCGACGGCGCCAAGCGCTTTTCCGAAGAGGTGTTCGGCGTCTTGTTCACGGCGCTTCTGGCGCTGACCATCGCCATGGAACTGGCGATGCCGCTGATCGTGCGCTACCTGGTGGCGCCGGGCTTTGCCGACACGCCGGGAAAATTCGAGACGACGGTGGCGCTGGCGACCGTCATGTTCCCCTACCTGATCTGCATGTCGCTCGGCGCCATGATGGCCGGCATGCTGAATTCGCTGCGCCGCTATTTCGCCGCTGCGGTGGCGCCGGTGTTCCTCAACGTCATCCTTATCGCCGTGCTTGCCTTTGCCTGGTACAAGGGTTCGGACGCCCGCACCGTCGGGTTCGGGCTGGCCTGGGGCGTGCTGGCGGCCGGCCTGGTGCAGCTGGCGATCGTCTGGGCGGCGGTGCGCCATGCCGGCATTTCGATCGGCTTCCGGCGGCCGAAGATGACGCCGAACGTCAAGCGGCTGCTGATCCTGGCGCTGCCGGCGGCGATCACCGGCGGCATCACTCAGATCAACCAGCTGATCGGCACGGCGATCGCGTCGGCGCAGGACAGCGCGGTGTCGTCGCTGGCCTATGCCGACCGCGTCTACCAGCTGCCGCTGGGCGTCGTCGGCGTCGCCGTCGCCATCGTGCTTTTGCCGGAACTGTCGCGGGCGCTGAAATCAGGCAATCTGGTCGAGGCCGCCAATCTGCAGAACCGCTCGGTCGAGTTTACCCTTTTCATGACCTTGCCGGCGGCGGCCGCGCTGCTGGTCATGTCCGAGCCGATCGTGCGGCTGGTCTATGAGCGCGGCGCCTTTGCCGCCAACAATTCGACGCCGACGGTCGCGGCAATCCTGGCGATCTTCGGCCTCGGCCTGCCGGCCTTTGTGCTGATCAAGGCGTTCACCCCAGGCTATTTCGCCCGCGAGGACACGCGCACGCCGATGATTTTTGCCGCCATCTCGGTGGCGGTTAACATTACGACGGCGCTGACGCTGTTTCCGACCATGGGCGCGCCCGGCATTGCCGTTGCCTCCGCTGTCGCCGGCTGGGTCAATGCGGCGATGCTGCTCGCCGTTCTGATCCGGCGCGGCCATTGGGGCCGCGACGTGCCGCTCATGAAACGTATCCCGCGGCTGATGCTGTCGGCGGCGGTGATGGCCGCGGCGCTCTATTTTGCCGAACACTGGTTCGCCGCAAGTCTCGGCTCCGGCTCGCCGCTGGTGATCAAGGCGGTAACGCTGCTAGCGCTCGTCGCCGGCGGGGCGCTGCTTTACTTCGTCACCGCCTTCGCCATCGGCGGTGCCGATTTCGGCATGATCCGCCGCAATATCGGGCGCAAGGGCTCCCAGCCGGTCAAGCAACAGTCTCCAGATCCGTGAAGCGGAATTCGTCCGCCGTCGAAAGCATCGGAACGGCGTAGTAGCGCGCGCAAGCGTAGTGGAAACAGTCGGCCATGTTGAGGCGGCCAGCGTTGTTGCGAAACCGCGACGCAGCCTCGACTGACAGAGATGCTGCGTCAGAGGCAGGCGGAAGCTCCCGCAAGGTGATTCCACGCTCTTCGAGAAAACGGCTGACTATCTTGAAGCTTGTGGCGACCGGGACGGCTAGCTTTTCCGATCGCGAAAGCGCCATCGCGGCTTCCCAAACCGCGATCGCCGACGTGAACGGAGCCGACGCCTTCATGACCGCCTGCGCGCAGCGCGGGGCTTCGGTCTCGTTGCTCAGTATTGCAACGATAGCGGCTGCATCGATGAACATCAGTCTTCGCCGGACAATTCGTCGTAGACCGAGCGCGGCAGCGGCTTGCGCGCCTGCTCGCTCAGCTCAATCCCGAACTCGGCCCGGAGCCGTGCCGCCGTCTCCAGCGGCGTCTCGCGATTGCGCCGGCGCTCCAAGGCTTCGCGCATGGCGATCACGATCGCCTCGGTGATCCCGACACCTTCAAGCCTGGCAAAAGCCCGCGTCAGGCTGTCCGCTTCCTTGTTGTTGATGTTGATCGTCATTGTTTTGCTTCCGCTGTGTAGCAAATATTATGTAGCTACCTACATCAGTCCGTCAATGTGGCCCTGAGCCAAATCGAAGCGATTGCCGAGGCGAGCTATTTTGTTCTTGCTTTGTGCCGGCAGCTATGCTACTAATTTGAGTATGGTGCTGATTCGCACCGACGACCCCGCCGCAAGGCGGGGTTTGTGATTCTGGTCGGCGCCATCCCTTCAAACAGCCTTCTGCGGCGTCTTGCTCGGCCACGGCCAAGGCCCTGCGCGGCCCTAGCCAATACCCCTCTTGATCGCCTCCTCGCTCTCGTCCATAAGCGCGCCGTCGCAAGACTTTCGCCGCGCGCGAAACGGCCCTCCACAAGCCAGGGAAACACTATGACCGACCTCAACCAGCCCGCCTTCAAGCCGCTCGTCTTTTCCGGCGTCCAGCCAACCGGCAATCTGCATCTCGGCAATTATCTCGGCGCCATCAAGAAATTCGTCGCCCTGCAGGACACTTCCGACTGCATCTATTGCGTCGTCGACCTGCATTCGCTGACCGCACAGCTCGTCTATGAGGATCTTCAGGACCAGACGCGTTCGATCACTGCGGCGTTTCTCGCCTCCGGCATCGACCCGACCAAGCACATCGTCTTCAACCAGTCGCGGGTGATGCAGCACGCCGAGCTTGCCTGGATCTTCAACTGCGTGGCGCGCATCGGTTGGATGAACCGCATGACGCAGTTCAAGGACAAGGCCGGCAAGGACCGCGAGAACGCCTCGCTCGGCCTGCTCGCCTATCCCTCCCTGATGGCCGCCGACATCCTCGTCTACCGCGCCACCCACGTGCCGGTCGGCGACGACCAGAAGCAGCATCTGGAGCTGACCCGCGACATCGCGCAGAAATTCAACAACGACTTTTCGGACCGCATCGCAGCGCTTGGCGTCGGCGTCGAGATGCAGGTCGGCGAAGAGACGGTGAACGGCTATTTCCCGCTGACCGAGCCGGTCATCGGCGGCCCGGCAGCGCGCATCATGTCGCTGCGCGACGGTTCGAAGAAGATGTCGAAATCCGATCCGTCAGACCTGTCGCGCATCAACCTGACCGACGATGCCGACGCCATCTCGAAGAAGATCCGCAAGGCCAAGACCGACCCGGAGGCTTTGCCCGGCGAACTGGACGGGCTTGCCGGCCGGCCGGAAGCGGAAAACCTCGTCGGCATCTATGCCGGCCTCGCCGAAATCTCGAAAGAGGCGGTGCTGAAGGAATATGGCGGCCAGCAGTTTTCGGTGTTCAAGCCCGCGCTGGCCGACCTTGCGGTGGAAAAACTGGCGCCGATCGCCGGCGAGATGCGCCGCATCTCCAGTGACCGCGCCTATGTCGACGCGGTGCTGCGGGATGGCAGCGAGCGTGCCGGCACATTGGCCGAAGCGACCATGAAGACCGTGCGCGACATTATCGGCCTGCTGCAAGGCTAATGCATGTCGCGCAAAAGTGTGCAGCAGTTTTGCGATAACGATATGCATAAAACAAGAACCTGAAGCGCGTCGCTGGTCGAACGCGACGCGCTTTAAGCTGCACCAGCATTGCCACAGCCGCCGGTCGCTTGCGGGCGGGCTGTGGCGGTGGCAGATTGCGACCGAAACCATCGAACAGGGTGAATATGGTCTCCAAACGCCTCAGCCGCGAAGCCGGTCATCGCCGCAAGTTCCTGGCGATCATCGACGACACGCCCGAATGCGAGCGCGCCGTCGCCTACGCCTCGAAGCGGGCGCAAAGCACGGGCGGCGTACTGGTGCTGCTCTATGTCATCGAGCCGGATGATTTCCAGCACTGGCTGGGCGTCGAGAAGATCATGCGCGAGGAGGCGACCGCCACGGCGCGTGCCGCACTGGACAGCTACGCCAACAAGGTGCGCCAGAAGCTCGGCATCGAGCCGGAACTGGTGGTGCGCGAAGGCAAGCCGACCGAAGAGATCCACAAGCTGATCGAGGAAGACCAGGACATCGCCATCCTGGTGCTGGCGGCAGGCGCCGGCAAGGAAGGGCCTGGGCCGTTGGTCGGCGCGGTCGCCGGCAAGGGCGCCGCCTTTCCGATTCCCGTCACGGTGGTGCCGCAGAACCTGTCGGACGAGGAGATCGACAGCCTCGCCTGAGATGTGCTGATATTCAGGTGAGGCCGGCCTGCAAATGGCGGCTTCCTGCGCTTCCGGTGCTCACGTACCAAAAGTACGCTCCGCTCCGGTTCTCGGAAACCACCCAGTTTGGTCGCTTCGCGCCCGTCTTCGACTCCGGCTCGGCCTGACCTGAATCTCAACACATCTCCAATCGTTTCAGCGAACTAGCAAAACATTCCGCCTGCCGCTACCGCCGACGATGCCTTTCGCTTGAATGTCGGGCGGATAAAGCCTAATTAGAATTATTCCAAACTAGCTGCCCGAAACGGGCACGGAGACGGCCATGTTCATCCAGACCGAGTCGACGCCAAATCCGGCGACGCTGAAATTCCTGCCCGGCAAGGAAGTGCTGCAAGAAGGCACCGCCGATTTCCGCGATGCCGACAGTGCCGCGACGGCTTCGCCGCTCGCCGGCCGCCTGTTCGAAATCCCCGGCGTCACCGGCGTCTTCTTCGGCTATGATTTCATCACCGTGACCAAGGACGGCCCCGACTGGCAGCATCTGAAGCCGGCTATCCTCGGCGCCATCATGGAGCATTTCATGTCCGGCGCGCCGGTGATGGCCAAGGCCGGCCCCGCCGCCGAGACCAGCCAGACCGGCGAATTCTACGACAAGGCCGACGAGGAGCTGGTCGTCACCATCAAGGAGCTGCTCGACACGCGGGTGCGCCCGGCGGTGGCCCAGGACGGCGGCGACATCACCTTCCGCGGCTTCGAGAACGGCACCGTGTTCCTGCACATGAAGGGCGCCTGCGCCGGCTGCCCGTCGTCGACGGCGACGCTGAAGCACGGCATCCAGAACCTGCTCCGGCACTTTGTGCCGGAAGTGCAGCATGTCGAACAGGTCTCCTGACGCGACGTTCCATCGTCAACGTCGATAGACAACAAAAAACCGGGCCAAAGTGCCCGGTTTTCTGTTTGCGACGTCTGTGTTGTTGCCTAGACGGTCCGCGTATAAGGGTTTTATATCACAATGACCTTGGCGCCGACCGAGGTGCGGTCGTAGAGGTCGATAATGTCCTGGTTCATCAGCCGGATGCAGCCCGACGACATCGCCTTGCCTATCGAATTCCATTCCGGGCTGCCATGCAGGCGATAACCCATGTCGCCGCCCTTGTTGAACAGGTACATGGCGCGCGCGCCGAGCGGGTTCTTCAACCCCGGCTCCATGCCACCGGCAAACTTGGCCAGCTCCGGCTGCCGCTTGATCATCTGCGAAGGCGGTGTCCAGGTCGGCCATTCGCGCTTCAGCGCGATATGGGCGGTGCCGTGCCATTCGAAACCCTCACGGCCGACGCCGATGCCGTAGCGCATCGCTTCGCCGTCGCCCATGACGAAATAGAGGAACTTGTTCTGCGTATCGACGATAATGGTGCCCGGCTTTTCCCTGGTGTCGTAGTCGACGATCTGCCGGCGGTATTTGAACGGCACCTTTTCGATCGGAACGCGCGGCAGGTGATAGCCGGCGTCGGTCACCGCGCCGTAGTTGTTGGTGAAGATCTGCGAGCCGATGGTGCTGCAACCGGCGACAGCCGTCGACAGCGCCAGGGCCGCGACGATTGCAAGTGACTTCATGCGCATGAAAAGGTCCGATGCCTGCCCAAACAACAGCGGCTCGAGTCGGCCGCTTTTTTCATCTTCATTCATGCTGGCATTTGCTTTGCTTGCCAAGCGGGCGATGCCTATATCCTTGGGCTTGCGTGCCGGTAAACCTGCGACTATGGCATTTCGGCAACAGCCCCGGCAGGATTATGTTGCAAAATCAATGGGCCAAGAACAAGAACCAGGAGACGAAGAAATCACCCATGAATGTCGGTGACGCTGCCCGGCGCTCTGGCCTGCGGCCAAGACCATCCGTTGCTACCAGGAGATCGGCCTGAGACGCGGCCGCCGCAGGGGAAAGTCCAGACGGGCCGGGTTTAATAAAGGACGCCGCGAAGCACGGTCCAAGCCAGAAGCCCGAACGTGCCGATCACCACCAATGCACCAAGGGCCGTGCCGATCGTTTCAGGCAGTCCATCGGGGCGACCAGGACCGTCGGCCATTCAACTATCGATCATGACGTAGGCCGCACCAAATACGGCAACGATAATTGCCCCAAGCACCGCCCATCCTCTGATAGCCGGGCGGATTTCCTCCGGCGTCGCTGATTTCCGGTCGTCATCTTCCGTCATCTAATGCTCCTCGTAAAACACCGTAGCCGACATTGAAAGCGCAAGCTGCCGGCGCTGCCAAGAGCCGCAGTGGACTCTTTTGCGCAAAAGTTTAGGAACGTGCGCAGTTCGCGAGCAAGCGTTACCAGCCTTCGACACTCCGCAAAGCGCGGGCGGCGGTCACGATCCCGGCGGGCGGTACCGGATCGACTTCGCTTTGCCAAGCGCGTCCATCGTCTCTTCGACACTTAACAGGACGGTGGTCTGGTACGAGCTGAGCGCGCCTCCCGCGCCGATGGCGAGCATGACGGAGGCCATGGACACATTGTCCGGCGCCTCCCACAGGTTCCAGCCATCGTACTCTCCGAAGGCATACCAGAACCCGTGCAGCTTTCCGCCGACCGACTCGATGTAGGAACGGGCAGCCTCGCGTCTATCCTCGGGATTATCCATCAAGCGCGCCCAGGTTTCGGGCCTGTAGCTGAATCGCGTGAGATACATCGGCATGGTTCGTCTCCTCCCAGAGCTGCCCCCACCAAGACAGTTAAGCGCCCCAATCCCGGAGAACGCGAGTCGTTTCCGAGGCGTAGTACCGCTGGCTTAGTTGCGGGGCCGCTAATAGACCTGTTTCAATGTTTTTTTCAGGGAGTAAGGTCAATGGCCGCATATCTCATTGCTGATGTAGACATAACCGACGCCGCCGTTTTCGAGGAATACCGCCGGGACGTGCCGGCAACCGAAGCCCGCTACGGGGGGAGGTACATCGCTCGCAGCGGAGCCACCAAAGTTCTGGAGGGCGATTGGGAACCTCATCGCCTCGTCATTGTCGAATTCCCGGACATGGCGTCCCTCCTGGCATGGTACGACTCTCCAGAATACGGCCGCCTCAAAGCCATCCGCGAACGCTGCGCAAAGACGAGAATTATTGCCCTGGAGGGCATGATGCCGGTTAGCTGAGGGCCGGGTCGATGACAATGGCAAGTCTGAGTTGCCATATCTGGTGCGGCCCGGCGACGGGACAGGAGCATTCTGATATGAATCAGCAAGCTTTAGACTTGCGGGCGGGAAATGACGGCCAATGATGGGAGGATGACGCCGGAAGCACCCATTGAACGGGACCTACAAATCAATATGACCCAACACCCGATCGGCAGGCGGTGTTACAGCGTGACCTAGGGTTGTGTCATGGCGTTGAAAATGCCGGCGACAACTATCGCACATAAGGCTGCGGCCCCAAGCCCTCCCACAATGATGCACCACCAGGCGCGGCCATTTCCCCGAAGCACGGGATTCATTTTTATCATCCTTCGCGCCAGAAGCCCTTGGTAGAGTGCATAAGAAGACCCGAAACCGGCTAGCCAAATAACAGAAAATACGACGCCCCGCGTGAGCATCCTATTGAGCCTAGTCTGCTCGACCGTCAATCTTGCATTCTCAGTAACCATGCTTCGCCACCTTGTTGATTATGCTGCGACCACTATCGGGCCTGCAGCGGTGAATATTAGATCAACCGCGACGCCTCGCGAAAACATAGCTCCCCTCACCAGTAGGAAACGCATTCATAACGCGAGCGGCCCGCCTTGTGAAAGGGCGGGCCTTTATCGTTTCTCAAAAGGCAATTATGTACTTTACAAACAGGAAGGCCTGAAGACGCGGGTAGGCCCTTCTTCGGGGTCGATCACCAGCACAACGTTTTCTGGGTTTTGCCAAGGCAACAACATCACGTAGGCCGCAAAATCGTCTTCAGGGAAATGGTTGAAGCCACCACCGGCTACAAACATTTGCGGGTGCTTGCTGCCGCCAAAGCTATCCTCGACGCTGTTAAGTTGTTGGAAGGGGGCGCGCTCTGCCAGCCATTCCTGTATGCTCTCGAAGAGAATGGGCAGGCCGTTCGGGCTCGATAGATCTTCAGCAGAAGACGTACAAAGCACCACACCGCTCACGACGCTCATTGTGACTCAGCCATTGCCTAACGGGCCTTCTTGCCCGTCTCCAGCCGTTCGAAAGCAGCTTCTTCGTTGTGGAAGTGTGGCTCGAAAAGGACACTCATAACCCGGATTCCTACTGTGGATTCAAAGTATCAGGCACGTCGCCGTGTTTGTAAAGTGCGTAATCGCCCCGCAAAAACCGGTTCAAACCGTGAACAAAATCTGCCATTGTATCCGCCATGCCGATCATCTCACCTCTACCCCTCAATCCGCTCATCGACGGCCGCCAGTCGGAGCGTGCCATGCTGGTCAGGCGTGGCGTGCAGCGGCTGCTCAGGCAGATGGGTGCGCATGTTTTGCCCGAACTGTCGCTGGCCACCGGGCGCCGCGCCGATCTCGTGGCGCTGACCCGCCACGGCGACATCTGGATCATCGAGATCAAGTCCTCGGTCGAGGATTTCAGGGTCGACCGCAAATGGCCGGACTACCGGCTGCATTCCGACCGTTTCTTCTTCGCCACCCATCCCGGCGTGCCTTCAGAAATCTTTCCGGAGGAATGCGGCTTCATTCTCTCCGACGGTTACGGCGCCGAGATTTTGCGCGATGCGCCCGAGCACCGCATGGCGGCGGCAACGCGCAAGGCGCTGATGCTGAGGATCGCACGCGCCGGTGCGTCGCGGCTGCTGGCGGCGGAGCTTGCCGGCGTGTCGGTGCCCGCGCTGGACGGCGAGAGCGAATAGAAGTTTGCGCTCTCCGTACTTATAGACGTCGCGCTGCCCCTCATCCGGCTGCCGCCACCTTCTCCCCGTAAGTGACGGGGAGAAGGGAGTAAGCCGGACTGCTATTCCACGATGCGGTAGATGTTCCACAGGCTGGTGCCCGACACGACATAGGGCTCCATCTCCTTGCCCCATTTGGCGTGCGCGGCGATCTTGCCGATCCTGGCGAAGAACGCCTCCAACTGGCGAGGCTTTTGACCTGGTGATGTGACCCGACCGTCGCTTCCCGCGCGCCGTTCGATCCGGTCATGATCTGGAACTTGAGATCGTCGAGACCGACCTGCGAGCCGATCTCGCGTTCTCATTCTTTAACAGTTCGAGCACGGTCTGCTTGTGGCCGAATTTTGCGTCGATCTGCCATCTGGCACTGAACATCGCCGCCTCCTTATTCGTCCCAGGCCTGCACGACCGTCTGCCGTGCGATCTGGCCGTTCTTCAGCTCCAGCATCGCCGCGCAGAATACCTTGGTCCCGTCCGGATAGGAGCAGGCCTGGGTGAAGGCGAGATTGTTGCCGTCGGCGATGGTGGTGTCGACCTTGTGGGTCATCGCCCGGCTGCAGATGTCGTCCCAGAACGTGGTGATCGCAGCGCGCCCGCGGATTTCGCGCGGCTTGCTCGGCGGGTTGTTGCGGTCGATCACCCGCACCAATGCGTCGTCGGCATAGAAGCTCGCCAGCAATTTTCCATCACGGCCCTCAATCGCCTTCTTGATCGCAGCGCCGTCTATCGTCTGTGTCTTGGTCAGCATTTTTTCCTCCATAGGCCCGTTTTCTCGGATCGGGTGGTTGCTTGATCATGCACTGCCCGGCGCTCGCCGCCGGGCAGTGGCTTCTTCACTGCGACTTCGCCTTGACGGCCGCGAACACCTCGTCGGACTGTTTCTTGAAAGTGGCGAGATCGACCTGGCTGCCGTTGAGCATCGTCGACCAGTGGCGCACGATCGCCGCCATCGCCACCGCCTCCTTGATCTCCTCGTCGCTGGCGCCATTGAGCTTGGCCGCCTGCGTGTGGAAATAGATGCAGTACTGGCAGGGGATCTGCGAGGCGACGGCGAGGCCTATCAATTCCTTGGTCTTGCCGTCGAGCGCGGTGTTCGGGTTGAGCTGCACGCCCTTGATCTCGGCCCAGGCGCCGGCAACGGCGACGTCCGGCAGCGTCTTGAACATGTCCGGTACCGAGCCGAGCGTTGCCTGGATGTCCTTGTAGGCAGCCGTCGCCGAGGCGTCTTCGGCCTTGGCAGGAACGATCGCCAACAGCGCGCCAACGCCTGCCGCCAGCACCAGTGATTTGAGTGTCGACTTCAGCATTTTATTCCTCCCTTCGCAGCACCTTTCCCGGCGACATCCGCCTGGCCTGCATGGGACGAAGTGATAGCGCTTACGCATGCCTGGCCGCTTCGCCCGAAAGCGCCATGGCTCCTATGGCCCGTGCGGGCCAGCGTGCCGGGCCGAGAACGCCGCCGCCGCCGCCCGCGACGGCAGGTCCAGCTTGAGCAGAATATTGGCGACGTGGCGCTTGACGGTGTGTTCGCTCAGCCCGAGTTCGGCGGCGATCGCGGCATTGCTCTTGCCATCGGCGATGAGGTTCACCACCTCGCTTTCGCGCGCCGTCAGTGCGGCCGGCTCGGCAGCCTTAGCCTTCGGCCGGCAGGCCGGCTCCAGATGCTGTTCCGAGGTCGCCTGCACCAGCGCCAGCGGCTCATCCAGCTCGTCAAGCGCGATGCGCCCGGCGTCATTGAAATGAAGGCCTGAACCGGCGGCGAGGTCGGCGACCAGCCGCGAAGCGAGGATGTCGCCGCGCCCGGCATGCGCGGCAAGCTGCATCGTCACGCGCGCCGTCAACCCCGTCGGCGGTCCGCGCAACTCGACCTCGCCGACATGCACGCCCTGCGCGCTGGCGACGCCGATCTCCTGCGCCGCATCGCGCAGGGCCGCCGCGCAGCGTACGGCCCGCGCCGGGCCGTCGAAGCGCGCCATCATCAGCTCGCCATGCGTGCCGGCCGGCCGGCCGCCATGGCGCCCGACCGTAAGCCGCCATGTTTCCTGAAAACGCTGGCTACGCTCGCTCCACATGCGGTCGCCAAGCCGCGCCGTGTCGTAGATCCGGGTGACCAGCAGTGCAGCCAGCACGCGCTCGGCCTCGGCAACGGCGCGCGCTCCGGTCAGGAATTCCTCGATCAGATCGGCCACCCGGTCGACATCGCCGGTCCAGATCGGGTGGTCGCGCCCGGCCACCTCGACCAGCCGCGAATTCGGGATCTTCCTTGCCAGGAAGCGGCTGGCCTCCGGGTCGACGCGCGCATCGTTGCGGCGATGGACCAGCAGCGTCGGTGCGCTGATCGCCGCCAGCACGCCGCGCACGTCGATAGCTGCATTCATGCGGGCCAGGGCGATTGCCGCGGTCGGGCTCGCCGACAGCCGCTCGAAGCGCGCCCACCATGTGGCGAAACGCGGATCGTCGACGCGGCCGGGCGCGAAATGCGGCAGGGTGGCGCCGGTGCCCCATGCGGTCTCCGCCGTCGCGATGAACGCCTCAAGGCGTTCCGGCGGCATCACCCATTTGTGGAAATGCGCATAGCCGCCATAAAGCGCCAGCGCCCGCGTCCGCTCCGGGTAGGTGGCGGCGAACAGCATTGCCATCGGCGCGCCTTCCGAAGCGCCGAGCAAGGCGGCGCGGCCGCTGCCGGTCGCATCCATCACCGCGCGTACATCGTCCATGCGGGTTTCGAGGCTGGGCAGATGGTGGGCATCGACGCGATCGGACAGACCGGTGCCGCGCTTGTCGAACAGGATCAGCCGCGAGAACGCGGAAAGCCGCTTCAACAGCCGGGTGTAGCCCTCGTCTTCCCAGTGCAGGTCGAGATTGGAAATGAAACCCGGCACGAAGACGAGATCGAGCGATCCCTGGCCGACCACCTGATAGGCGATCCGCACGTCGCCACTGAGCGCGTATCGAGTTTCGATCGGCCTCACGAGGTTTGTCCGCCCGACCCGACGATTTCCTGTCGCCGATCATAGCAGAGGCGCGTAGCTTGCGGCAGATGAAACCTTAGAGCGAGTGAATATAGGCCGGCGGCGGCTACTTCTGTGACGCGGCGGTCTCGGTGTTCGCTCCGCCGACGCTAAAACCTGCGTCCTCCGGCGCGCCCGGCCGCTTGATGTGTGGCGCGGCCGCGACGACAAGCTCGTTGAACCCTTCGCCGCCGCTGTCAAGCATCTCGAACAATTGCCGGCGCATCCTCGGCTCCCAGAACTTGTTGATGTGCTCGGCGACGCCGGCAATGCCTTGCTCGCGCGGCTTGGAGTGGAAAAAGGCGGCGATCTGGTTGGCCATGCGAACCAGCTTTTCGCTGGTGCTCATGAGGTGGCCCTCGTCATGCGACATGCTTGGCAACTCCGGAAACCACTCGGTCAGGATGGGTGAAAATATCGAAATCGTCGCCGCGCACCAGCGCCACCAGCGTCATGCCGGAATCGTCCGCGGTGCGGATGGCAAGTGCGGTCGGCGCCGAGACGGCAATGATGACGGCCGAGCCGATCGCCGCGGTCTTCTGCACCATCTCGACCGAAACGCGCGACGTGACGACGACGGCCCCCGACCTGCCGTCGATACCGGCTTTGGCCAGCGCGCCAGCCAGCTTGTCCAGCGCGTTATGGCGGCCGACATCCTCGCGCGCCATGACGATGCCCTTGCCGGGAAGGTAAAAACCGGCGGCGTGGACGGCACCGGTCTCGGCGTGCAGCGGCTGCAGCTTCGACAAAAGCTTGACCGAGCGGACGATGTCATCGGCCTGAAGTGTAAGTTGCGACGCACCGACCGGGTTTACCGAGCGCATTGCCTCCTCGATGGATTCGATGCCGCACAGCCCGCAGCCGACCGGGCCGGCCAGCCGTCTGCGACGCGCTTCGAAGCGGGTGTTGGCGCTGTCCTTCAGCCGGATCTGGATATCGATGCCGGCGCCGTGATCCTCGACCTCGATCGCTTCGATTTCGTCCGGCGAGGCAATGATGCCTTCGGTCAGCGAGAAGCCGAGCGCGAAATCCTCGAAATCAGCCGGGCTTGCCATCATCACCGCATGCGTGGTGCCGGCAAAGGAGAACGCCACCGGCGTCTCTTCCGGCACCATGCGGTTGGCGGCCGCAGTGCCGCCGGCGCGGCGCGCGAGGCGCGAGATCTGCGCAATGGCTTTGCGGCGCGCGGTCAAGGACTACTCCGCCGCTTCCAACTTCGCGATGCGGCGGCTTTGCTTTGCCTGCTCGTCATAGTCGCGCTGCCATTCCGACGGGCCGTTGGATGCACCCACCTGCACCGCGGTCACCTTGTATTCCGGGCAGTTGGTCGCCCAGTCGGAGAAGTCGGTGGTGATGACGTTGGCCTGGGTGTCGGGATGGTGGAAGGTCGTATAGACGACGCCCGGCGACACCCGCTCGGTGATCAGCGCGCGCAGCGTCGTCTCGCCGGAGCGGCTGGTCAGCCGCACCCAGTCGCCGTCGCGCAGGCCGCGATTTTCGGCATCGTGCGGATGGATCTCCAGCCGGTCCTCGCTATGCCAGACCACATTGTCGGTGCGCCGGGTCTGCGCGCCGACATTGTATTGCGACAGGATGCGGCCGGTGGTCAGCAGCAGCGGGAAGCGCGGTCCGGTCCTTTCGTCGGTCGCGACGTATTCGGTGCGGATGAACTTGCCCTTGCCGCGCACGAAGCCGCCGATATGCATGATCGGCGTGCCTTCCGGCGACTTCTCGTTGCAGGGCCACTGCACCGAGCCCACCCGGTCGAGAAGGTCGAAGGAAACGCCGGCGAAACTTGGTGTTGTCTTGGCGATCTCGTCCATGATCTGGGACGGATGCGTGTAGTTCCAGCCGAGGCCGAGCGCCTTGGCGAGCTCCTGCGTCGCTTCCCAGTCGGCATAGCCGCATTTCGGCTCCATTACCTTGCGCACCATGTTGATGCGGCGCTCGGCATTGGTGAAGGTGCCGTCCTTCTCGAGGAACGTCGAGCCGGGCAGGAACACATGCGCGTAGTTGGCCGTCTCGTTGAGAAAGAGGTCGTGCACGACGACGCATTCCATCGCGGCGAGACCGGCGGCGACATGCTTGGTGTCGGGGTCCGACTGCAGGATGTCCTCGCCCTGCACATAGAGCCCCTTGAACGAGCCGTCGACGGCCGCATCCAGCATATTGGGGATGCGCAGGCCGGGCTCGTCGTCGAGCTTGACGCCCCACAGGCTCTCATAGATGGCGCGCACCGCGTCGCCTGAAATGTGGCGATAGCCGGGAAGCTCGTGCGGGAACGAGCCCATGTCGCAGGAGCCCTGCACATTGTTCTGGCCGCGCAGCGGGTTCACGCCGACGCCCGGCCGGCCGATATTGCCGGTCGCCATGGCGAGGTTAGCAATGGCGATGACGGTGGTCGAGCCCTGGCTGTGCTCGGTCACGCCGAGGCCGTAATAGATCGCGCCGTTACCGCCGCGGGCGTAGAGCCGCGCCGCGCCGCGTATGTCGTCGGGATCGACATTTGCAAGCTGGCCGACCACTTCCGGGCTGTTTTCCGGCAGCGCCACGAACGATGCCCAGTCCTGGAACTCGTCCCAGTCGCAGCGCTCGCGGATGAAGGCCTCGTCGAACAGGCCCTCGGTGACGATGACATGGGCAAGTGCGGTCAGCATGGCGACGTTGGTGCCCGGCTTCAGCGGCAGATGGAACTGCGCCTCGACGTGGGCCGAGCGCACGATGTCGGTGCGGCGCGGATCGAGCACGATCAGCTTGGCGCCCTCGCGCATGCGCTTCTTCATGCGCGAGGCGAACACCGGATGCGCATCGGTCGGATTGGCGCCGATCAGCAGGATCACGTCCGTCTGCTCGATCGAATCGAAGTCCTGCGTGCCGGCGGAGGTGCCGAAGGTCTGGCCGAGACCATAGCCGGTCGGCGAATGGCAGACGCGGGCGCAGGTATCGACATTGTTGTTGCGGAAGCCCTGCCGGACAAGCTTCTGGACGAGGTAGGTCTCCTCGTTGGTGCAGCGCGAGGAGGTGATGCCGCCGATCGAGGTGCGGCCGTACTGGTACTGGATGCGGCGGAATTCATTCGCCGTGTGGGTGAGCGCCTCTTCCCACGACACTTCGCGCCACGGATCGCTGACCTTCTCGCGGATCATTGGTTTCAGGATCCGGTCCTTGTGCGTCGCATAGCCATAGGCGAAGCGGCCCTTGACGCAGGAGTGGCCGTGGTTGGCCTTGCCTGCCTTGTAGGGCATCATGCGGATGACCTCGTCGCCCTTGACCTCAGCCTTGAACGAACAGCCGACGCCGCAATAGGCGCAGGTGGTGACGGTCGAGCGCTCGGGCAGGCCTTTCGCCAGCACGGTCTTTTCTCTCAGCGCATCGGTCGGGCAGGCCTGCACGCAGGCCCCGCACGACACGCATTCGGAATCGACGAACGCCTCGTGCATGCCGGCCGAGACCCTGGATTCGAAGCCGCGGCCCTCGATGGTCAGCGCGAACGTGCCCTGCACCTCCTCACAGGCGCGCACGCAGCGCGAGCAGACGATGCACTGCGTAGGATCGTAGGTGAAATACGGGTTCGATTCATCGCGGGCGATGTAATCGATGGTCAGCGAGCCATGGCCGGGCGCCACGCCGTTTTCCTGCTTGACGTGGTTGCGGCCGTCCACGCCATAGCGGTTCTCGATCAGGCCGACCGTCCTGACGATCTTGTCGAACTCGCTGGCGCCAGTGCCGGCCTTCTCGCCCCACGCCGCAGGATGGTCGGAGACGTAGAGTTCCATCACGCCGCGGCGAATGGCGTCTAGCCGGTCGCTCTGCGTATGCACGACCATGCCTTCGCCGACCGGCGTCGTGCATGAGGCCGGCGTGCCGCCGCGCCCGTCGATCTCGACGAGGCAGACCCGGCAGGAGCCGAACGAGTCCAGCATGTCGGTGGCGCAGAGTTTCGGGATTTCGACGCCCGCTTCCATCGAAGCGCGCATGATCGAGGTACCGGCCGGCACCGTTATCGACTTGCCGTCGACGGTCAGCGTCACTTGCTGCTCGGCTTCAGAGGCGGGTGTGCCGTAGTCGATTTCCTGGACCAGCGATTTGATGTCGAATGCCGCGTTCATACCTGTCCGCTCCTATTCCGCTGCTTCGGCGACCGGCGTCGGCCGAAAGTCGTCCGGGAAATGGTTGAGTGCACTCATCACTGGATATGGGGTGAAGCCGCCGAGAGCGCAAAGCGAGCCGAACTTCATCGTGTTGCAAAGGTCGGTGACCAGCGCGATCTGCTTTTCCGGTTCGACGTTCTGGGCGAGCCGGTCCAGCACCTCGACACCGCGCGTCGAGCCGATGCGGCACGGCGTGCACTTGCCGCAGCTCTCGATGGCGCAGAATTCCATGGCAAAGCGTGCCTGCTTCAGCATGTCGGCGCTGTCGTCGAAAACGACGATGCCGGCATGGCCGATCAGCCCGTCCTTGGCGGCAAACGCTTCGTAGTCGAACGGCGTGTCGAACAGCGCGCGCGGGAAATAGGCGCCGAGCGGGCCACCCACCTGCACCGCTTTGACCGGGCGTCCCGTCGCCGTGCCGCCGCCGATATCGTCGACGATCTCGCCCAGCGTCATGCCGAACGCCGCCTCGTAGAGACCGGGATACTTGACGTTGCCGGCAATCTGGATGGGGATGGTGCCGCGTGAACGGCCCATGCCGAAATCCTTGTAGAAGGCGGCGCCCTTGTCCATGATCACCGGCACCGAGGCCAGCGAGATGACGTTGTTGATCACTGTCGGCTTGCCGAACAGGCCCTTGTGCGCCGGCAGCGGCGGCTTGGCCCGCACCTGTCCGCGCTTGCCTTCGAGGCTGTCGAGCAGGGCGGTTTCCTCGCCGCAAACATAGGCGCCGGCGCCGACGCGCACTTCCATGTCGAATGAATTGGCCGAGCCGAGCACATTGACGCCGAGCACGCCGGCCTTGCGGGCGATCTCGACGGCCTTCTGCATCACCGCCACCGCGTGCGGATATTCGGAGCGGATATAGATAAAGCCCTTGGTCGCGCCGGTGGCGATGCCGGCGATCGCCATGCCTTCGATCAGCACGAAGGGGTCGCCTTCCATGATCATGCGGTCGGCGAACGTGCCGGAATCGCCTTCATCGGCATTGCAGACGATGTATTTGCGGTCGGCCGACGTATCGAGCACAGTTTTCCATTTGATGCCAGTCGGGAAGCCGGCGCCGCCACGACCGCGCAGCCCGGACTCGGTCACCTGCTTGACGACCTCGGCCGGCGTCATCGCCACTGCATTCTGCAGGCCCTTCAGCCCGCCATGCGCCTTGTAGTGATCGAGCGACAGCGGATCGGTGACGCCGCAGCGCGCAAAGGTCAGCCGCGTCTGCCTGGCAAGGAACGGGATCTTGTCCGGTGCGCCCAGCCAGCGCTTGTGGTGGCCGCCGGTGAGAAAGCCGCAGTCGAACAGGCTTTTGACGTCGGAGGGCTTCACCGGCCCATAGGCGACGCGGCCACTAGCTGTTGCCACTTCGACCATCGGCTCGAGGAAATAGGCGCCGCGCGAGCCGTTGCGCACGATCTTGGCCTCGATGCCGCGCTCGGCCAGTTCCGCCCGAATCGCCTTGGCGACCTTTTCCGCGCCGAGCGCCAGCGCGCCGGAATCGCCGGGAATATAGATACGCGGGATCATGAGCGCACCTCGGCAACGATCTCGTTGAGCTTTTCGTCGTCGAGCCGACCGATCACCTCCCCGTCCAGCATCGCCGACGGCGAGCAGGCGCAAAGGCCGAGGCAATAGACCGGCTCCAGCGTCACCGAACCGTCACGGGTTGTCTCGTGGAAGCCGATGCCCAGCAATGATTTGAGCTTGGCGGCGATCGCATCCGAACCCATCGACTGGCAGGCTTCCGCCTGGCAGAGCTTCAGCACATGGCGGCCAGCCGGCTGGCTGCGATAATCGTGATAGAAGGTCACGACGCCGTGCACCTCGGCCCTGGAGATGTTCAGCGCCTCGGCGATGACCGGAAGCGCGTCCTGCGGCACATAACCGAACTCTTCCTGGATGCCGTGCAGGATCGGCAGCAGCGGGCCTTCGAGGCCTTTCAGCTCGTGGATGATCGCCGCGGTGCGCGATGCGATCTCGGTACTTGCAGGCTGCATCGTCATGCAGCGCCCTCCCTGGTCGTGGCGGTCTTCCGCTAAGTGCTTAGGAAATCAGAGGAAACCCGCTAAATCAATAAAGCCGATCCGTTGCTCGATAGAAATTTTCTATCGTTCGCAGTCACCAGCATTGTCTAGCCTAGCGGCGGCCGCGGAAATCGTCCGCCAGCGCCATTGCCTCGTCCAACAGCGCCGAGACGAGCGGCGTGTGCGGTTCGCGCCGCGCCGCCACCAGCCCGACCGTGTGGCTTGCGTCGGGCTCGACGATCGGGATCGCCCGGATCGGCTCGGAAAAACCGAAGGTTTCCGAGAGGTTAAGCGGCATGATCGACGACCATTTGCCGGTGCGGATATGCGAAAACAGCACGATCATCGAGTTGGATTCCAATGTCGGCCGCACCTGCACGCCGGCTTCGGCCAGATGCTGGTCGATGATGCGGCGGTTCTGCATGTCCGGCGTCAGCAGGCAGAGCGGCAGCTGGCTGAGTTCCGCCCATGTCACTTTGTCGCGGTCGGAATAGGGGTTCCCGACGGCGGTGATCAGTTGGTAGCGCTCGTCGTAGAGCGGCACGCTGGTGACGCGTCCGAGCGGCTCGTTGTCGAGATAGGTGACGCCGGCGTCGATGTCGAAATTGCCGAGCAGCGACAGCACCTCGATCGAGGTCCGCGACAGCACCGAGAAGGTGACGCCGGGGTGCTTTGCCCGAAACGGCGTCGTCAGTCGCGCCACCATGGCCAGCGCCGTCGGGATCGCGGCGATGCGGATGCGCCCTGACAGGCCGTGGCGTGCCGCCCGCATCTCCTCGCGCATGGTCCTGCTGTCGCCGACGATGCGGCGCGCCCACACCAACACCTGCTTGCCTTCCGGCGTCAATCCCTGGAAGCGCGAGCCGCGCAGCACCAGCATCACGCCGAGCTGGCCTTCCAGCTGCTTGATGCCGGCCGAAAGCGTCGGTTGGGTGACGCCGCACACCTCCGCCGCCCGACCGAAATGTTCTTCCCTGGCAAGTGCTATGAAGAATTCCAGCTTGTCGATCATGCCGTCGGGAGCCTGTCACGGACGCTGTGTCCGATTGTAGCGCGCAACGTCGTGGAAATCGCCTTCGGCCGCAAGCCGCCTGTGTAAATCGCCCGCATCCACATCTTTCAGCCGGCTTACTGTTTCCCGCGATGGAATGCGGCGCTATGTGGATGAGACGGGGGTCGTGGACTGGACACGACGGGAGATCGAACATGCTGGGCTGGTTCCGCAAGCTTTTGCCGCGCGAAGATCGCTTCTTCGACCTGTTCGAGCGGCATTCCCGCACCGTGGTCGGTGGCGCCGAGGCACTGCAGCAGCTTTTGCAGGGCAACGACATCGACCGCTGGTGTCAGACGATCATCGATCTCGAGGACGAAGCCGATCAGATCACCGCGGAAGTGCTGCTGGCCGTGCGCCGCTCCTTCATCACGCCCTTCGACCGTGGCGACATCAAGGACCTGATCCAGTCGATGGATGATGCCATCGACATGATGCACAAGACCGTCAAGACGGTAAAGCTGTTCGAAAAGAAGGAATTCGACCCGCTGATGCAGGAAATGGGGGGCGTCATCGTCGAGGCCGCCAAGTTGGTGGCCGAGGCGATCCCGCTGCTCGGCAAGGTCGGGGCGCATACGGTGCGCCTCAACGCCATCGCCGAGGAAGTCATGCGCGCCGAAGGCCGGGCCGACGACCTGCACGAACAGGGCCTGAAGGACCTGTTCAAGCGGCACGGCCGCAGCGATCCGATGGCCTATCTGATCGGCAGCGAGATCTACGGCCAGCTGGAAAAGGTGGTCGATCGCTTCGAGGACGTCGCCAACGAAATCAGCGGCATCGTCATCGAGAACGTATAGTGGAAGCCGCAATAGCCTTTCCCGTACTGGTCGGCCTTGTCGCCGTTGCACTGTTCTTCGATTTCCTCAACGGCCTGCACGATGCCGCCAACTCCATCGCCACCATCGTCTCGACCCGCGTGCTGAGGCCGCACTATGCGGTGTTCTGGGCGGCTTTCTTCAATTTCATCGCCTTCATGTTCTTCGGTCTTCACGTGGCGGAGACGCTCGGAACCGGCATCATCGACGCCAGCATCGTCACGCCGGCAGTGATCTTCGCAGCACTTGTCGGCGCCATCGTCTGGAATATCGTCACCTGGCTCGTCGGCATCCCGTCCAGCAGCTCGCACGCTCTGATCGGCGGTTTGGTCGGCGCCGGCGTTGCCAAGGCAGGCACCGGCGCCATCGTCTGGACCGGGTTGGGCAAAACGACGGCGGCCATCGTGCTATCGCCGGCGGCAGGTTTTCTGCTGGCGCTCGTCCTGATCCTCGCGGTCTCCTGGCTGTTCGTGCGGCGGACGCCGTTCGCCGTCGACAGCACCTTCCGCGTCATGCAGTTCTTTTCCGCCTCGCTCTATTCGCTCGGCCATGGCGGCAACGACGCGCAGAAGACTATGGGCATCATCGCCGTGCTGCTCTATTCGCAAGGCATGCTCGGCGCGAATTTTTACGTGCCGCTGTGGGTCGTCATCACCTGTCAGTCGGCGCTGGCGCTGGGCACGTTGCTCGGCGGCTGGCGCATCGTCCACACCATGGGCTCGAAGATCACCCGGCTGAACCCGATGCAGGGTTTCTGCGCCGAGACCGGCGGAGCGATCACCCTGTTCGCCGCCACCTGGCTCGGTATTCCGGTATCGACCACGCACACGATCACCGGCGCCATCATCGGCGTCGGCGCCGCCCGCCGCGTCTCCGCCGTTCGCTGGGGCATTGCCGGTAACATCGTGGTGGCATGGATCGTCACCCTGCCGGCAACCGCGGCGATCGCGGCTCTCACCTACCTCGCGGTCGGCCTGGCATGGTGACAGCACCGTAGCACTGCGCGGCAGGCGATGCGCCGTATCTACCTATCCACAAGGTTCAGGATGTTGCCGTCCGGATCCTTGAACCATGCGACCTTCATGCCCTGACCGACATGAACATCGCCCTCCAGCGTCAGGCCTGGCATGTCGTAATGCTCGAAGGTCACGCCCTTCGATTTCAATGCCTCAACGATCTTGCCGAGTTCGTCGCCGACCGTCCATGTCACAGCCGTCGCCTTGTTGGTCCCAGCGAAGTTCGAACGGTAGACGTTGATGCTGGTGTCGCCGCTTTTATAGACGATCAGTTCGCCACCTTCATTGTGCACCTCTTTCAGGCCAAGGACCCCTTCGTAGAATGCCTTGGCCTTGGCCAGGTCCTTCACGGCGAGATTGGCCGTCGCGTTGCTGTTTGCGAGCATGATTCGTCTCCTTCCCTGGCTGTCATTCCATGCTCATGAAATAGGCTGCGTTGACGATTTGGCGACGGCTGCTCCCACTGGAAATGCCGTCATATGCTCGCTGCCTCCCCGATACGCCGCTGCAATTGGTGGTCCATCGCTTGGTTCTGTTCCGGAACTGCATTATCTGGAGCGGAAAAGTAGAGGAAAAACTCATGCCCGCCGCCAATGAAAACGTGACCAAGGAAATCGTTATCGAGCGCCTGAAGACGGTCAATGGGCCGGATTTCACCGGCAATATCGTCGACCTCGGCCTGGTTTCCGAGATTTTCATTGCCGATGCCAAGGTGTTCTTTTCGATCACCGTTCCCGCTGCCCGTGCCCAGGAGATGGAACCGCTGCGTGCGGCGGCCGAACGTGTCGTCAAGGCGATCCCCGGTGTTGCCGGCGCCGTGGTCGCGCTGACGGCGGAAAAGAAGGGCGGCGGCATGGAGGCGCCGGTTCCGCAAAGACCGGCTCAGAGGCCCGCTCCGCCGGCCGCACCTGCGCGTCCCGCGCCGCAGGCGCCCGCCTCGCACAGCCAGGGCAAGCGCGGCGTACCCGGCATCGAAGCGATCATCGCCGTCGCTTCCGGCAAGGGCGGCGTCGGCAAGTCGACCACCGCCGTCAATATCGCCCTTGGGCTTGCCGCCAACGGGCTGCGGGTCGGGGTGCTCGATGCCGACATTTATGGCCCTTCCATGCCGCGTCTGCTCAACATTCGTGGCAGGCCGCAGACCGTCGACGGCAAGATCCTGAAGCCGATGCAGAATTATGGCCTCAAGGTCATGTCGATGGGCTTCCTCGTCGATGAGGAGACGCCGATGATCTGGCGCGGGCCGATGGTGATGTCGGCATTGACGCAGATGCTGCGCGAGGTCGAATGGGGACCGCTTGATGTGCTCGTCGTCGACATGCCGCCCGGCACCGGCGACGCCCAGCTGACCATGGCCCAACAGGTGCCGCTGGCCGGCGCCGTCATCGTCTCGACGCCACAGGACCTGGCCCTGATCGATGCGCGCAAAGGCCTCAACATGTTCAGAAAGGTCGACGTGCCGCTATTGGGTATCGTCGAAAACATGAGCTATTTTCTCGCCCCCGATACGGGAAAACGCTACGACATCTTCGGCCATGGCGGCGCGCGCCGCGAGGCCGAGCGTCTCGGCGTCACCTTCCTTGGCGAAGTGCCGCTCGAGATGGGCATCCGCGAAAGCTCCGATGCCGGCACGCCAGTGGTGGTCTCCAAGCCGGATGGCGCTGAGGCGAAAATCTATCGCGACATCGCCGCCAGGGTCTGGGACCGCGTCAATGAAGAGCGCGGCGCGGCCGAGGCTGCAGTGCCGAGCATCGTGTTCGAGTGATGCGGATGTCCCTCCCCAAGTGGGCCTCTTGAGGGGGAGGGTGGCCGGAAGGGTCAGGTAGGGTCCGCGGCGACGCGCTCCAACTCTCCGGGATGGCGGGCTGACAAACCACGATCCCGTCTAGCGCGGAGGCAGATGTATGTCTTTCGTACCAAAGAGCGGATTCGGATGGCGCGTGCCCCTTGCCTGCTCCCGCGCGTTGTCATATCGATTTGTCATACAAATACGGAGACCACGATGGCAGGCGCCCCCACCCACAAGAAAAAATTTCGCTCGCAAGAGTGGTTCGACAATCCCGACAATCCGGGCATGACGGCACTCTATCTGGAGCGCTACCTGAATTACGGGCTGACGCGGGCCGAACTGATGTCCGGCAAGCCGCTGATCGGCATCGCCCAGACCGGCTCGGACCTGTCGCCCTGCAACCGCCATCACATCGAACTGGCCAAGCGCGTGCGCGAAGGCATCGTCTCGATGGGTGGCATCCCTTTCGAGTTCCCTTGCCACCCGATCCAGGAGACCGGCAAGCGGCCGACTGCTGCACTTGACCGCAACCTTGCCTATCTCAGCCTGGTAGAGGTGCTCTACGGCTATCCGCTCGACGGCGTGGTGCTCACCATCGGCTGCGACAAGACGACGCCGGCCATGCTGATGGCCGCGGCCACCGTCAACATTCCGGCTATCGCGCTTTCGGTCGGCCCGATGCTCAACGGCTGGCACAAGGGCAAGCGCACCGGCTCCGGCACTATCGTCTGGGAATCGCGCCAGCGCCTGTCGGCCGGCGAGATTGGCTATGACGAGTTCATGGATATCGTTGCCTCCTCGGCGCCGTCGACCGGCTATTGCAACACGATGGGTACCGCCACCACGATGAATTCGCTGGCCGAGGCGCTCGGCATGCAATTGCCGGGCTCGGCCGCTATCCCCGCCCCCTATCGCGAGCGCGGCCAGATCGCCTACGAGACCGGAAAGCGCATCGTCGACATGGTGCATGAGGATCTGAAGCCCTCCGACATCATGACCCGTAAGGCCTTCGAGAACGCCATCGTCGTCAACTCGGCGATCGGCGGCTCGACCAATGCGCCGATCCACCTCAACGCCATCGCCCGCCATCTCGGCGTTTCGCTCGACAATGACGATTGGCAGAAGGTCGGCCTCAACATACCGCTCATCGTCAATCTGCAGCCGACGGGCGAATATCTCGGCGAGGACTATCACCATGCCGGCGGCGTGCCGGCCGTGGTCGCCGAACTGATGAAGGGCGGCCTGCTGCCCTATCCGGATGCCATGACAGCTAACGGCAAGACCATCGGCGACAATTGCAGCGGCGCCGTCAACGAGAACCTCGACGTCATCCGCACGGTTGCCGAGCCGTTGAAAGCCAATGCCGGCTTCATCAATCTCAAGGGCAATCTGTTCGATTCGGCGATCATGAAGACCAGCGGCATCTCGCCCGAATTCCGCGAGCGCTATCTGTCGAACCCGAAGGACCCCGAAGCCTTCGAGGGCAACGCCATGGTCTTCGACGGCCCCGAGGACTATCACGCCCGCATCGACGACCCGGCACAGGGCATCGACGAGCACACCATCCTGTTCATGCGCGGCGCCGGCCCGATCGGCTATCCCGGCGGCGCCGAAGTCGTCAACATGCAGCCGCCTGCCTATCTGATCAAAAAGGGCATCCACGCGCTGGCCTGTATCGGCGACGGTCGCCAGTCGGGCACGTCGGGCTCGCCATCGATCCTCAACGCCTCGCCGGAAGCCGCCATCGGCGGCGGCCTGGCGCTGCTGAAGACCGGCGACCGCGTCCGCATCGACCTGCGCAAGGGCACCGCCGACATCCTCGTCAGCGACGACGAGATCACGCGGCGCCGCGCCGAGCTGCAAAACAATGGCGGCTATCAGTATCCGAAGCACCAGACGCCCTGGCAGGAAATCCAGCGCGGCATGGTCGACCAGTTTTCCGAAGGAATGGTGCTGAAGCCGGCGGTGAAATACCAGGATGTGGCTCATACAAGCGGCGTGCCGAGGGACAATCACTGACCAGGGTCCGTCGCACGAGCCAGCCGCCGATGCAGGCAATTTGCCGAGGTCAGCGCCAGGAGGTGTAGGGGTGGGGGTACATCGTAGAGCGAAAGCCTCGGCTTTCCACCTGCGATAGCCTGCCGTTAATGGGCAGAAATGCCCGGCACAGGGTTGGACGCGGTCATTTGTCAACAGCGATTGCTCCCGCGAGAACGGCAATGCTTGACAAGCGGGCGTGACAAATCCACGATCATCGCAAGGGGTGCATCGCGACGACCCCGTGAGGCGTCAGCCCAACGTTCGCGTCCAAGCTTCTCTTTCAAGGAGGTGGACGCCATGCCGTCAACAACCGCTATCACTGTATCGCAACTGTCCCGTCTGATTGGGCTGCCGGGTGCACCCGCAATCATCGACGTCCGCATCGATGATGACTACAACGCCGATCCGCGCCTGCTGCCGGGGTCGGATCGTCGTGATTTCAGGAGTGTCTCGAACTGGGCTGCCGACTTCGCCGGCAGGCAAGTGACAGTTGTCTGCCAACAGGGAAAAAAGCTCTCGCAAGGCGTGGCCGCATGGCTACGGCAGGAGGGCGTTGCCGCCGAATCGCTCGATGGCGGGTTTGAAGCGTGGCGCGATGCCAAGGGCCTTCTCGTTCACGCCGACAAGATACCGCCCGCCGATGCCAAGGGCCGCACCGTTTGGGTGACGCGTACGCGCCCGAAGATCGACCGCATCGGCTGCCCCTGGCTGATCCGGCGCTTCATCGATCCTCACGCGGTCTTTCTCTTCGTCGAGCCGGCCGAAGTGGCGGCCGTCGCCGATCGCTTTCAGGCCATCCCCTTCGACATCGAGAACGTGTTCTGGAGCCACCGCGGCGAACGCTGCACCTTCGACACCATGATCGAGGAGTTCGGGCTCAAATCCGAAGCGCTCGATCGCCTGGCCACGATCATACGCGCTGCCGATACTGCGAGCCTCGATCTTGTTCCACAGGCGGCCGGGTTCCTGGCCGCCTCGCTTGGCCTGTCACGGATGTTTCGCGACGATCTGGAGCAGCTCGAGGCCGGCATGCTGCTTTACGATGCGTTCTTCCGCTGGTGCCGCGATGCCACCGAGGAGACGCATAACTGGCCGGTCGCCGGCGCAGTCAGTCTCGGCACAGGCAAACCATCGTGAGCGCCGTCCTTTCGAAAAAGCCGGCGGAGATTCAGGAGCCCGCTGTGCCGAGCTTCCGGCAGGCCGTGAAGGTCTGGGCAAAAATCGGCGTGCTCAGCTTTGGCGGCCCGGCCGGGCAGATCGCGCTCATGCACAAGGAACTGGTCGAGGAACGGCGCTGGATCGGCGAACAGCGCTTTCTGCATGCGTTGAACTACTGCATGCTGCTGCCTGGCCCCGAGGCCCAGCAACTCGCCATCTATATCGGCTGGTTGCTGCACAAAACGGCCGGCGGCCTTGTTGCCGGCATTCTCTTCGTCGTGCCGGGCGCGCTTGTCATGCTCGTCCTGAGCAGCCTCTATGCGCTCTATGGCGATGTACCGCTCGTCGCGGCGCTGTTTTTCGGGGTCAAGGCGACCGTGCTCGCCATTGTCATCGACGCGGTGATCCGGATTGGCAGACGCGCGCTGAAAAACCCGGTCATGGTGTCGATCGCACTCGCCGCCTTCATTGCCATCTACGCGTTGAACGTGCCGTTTCCGCTGATCGTGCTGCTTGCCGGGCTGGCAGGCTGGATCGGCAACCGTAGTGCGCCGGCAGTTTTTTCCGGCGCCTCGCATGGCAAGGGCGATGTTCCCGACATAAAGGGCGTGGTCGATCTGATGTTCGAGCGCGGTGAACTGACCCACGTCAGGCCGACACGATGGCACGCGCCGCGCACTTTGGCGATCTGGCTGCCGATCTGGCTGGGGCCTGTTCTGCTGGTCTGGGCTTTCACCGGCCCTGCCAGCGTTTGGACTCAAATCGGTGGCTTCTTCAGTGTCATGGCGGTCGTCACCTTCGGCGGCGCCTACGCAGCCCTTGCCTATGTCGCGCAGGCAGCGGTCGAGTACTTCGGCTGGCTGGCACCCGGTGAAATGGTCGACGGCCTCGGACTTGCCGAAACCACGCCGGGTCCGCTCATCCTGGTCTTGCAGTTCGTCGGCTTCGTTGCCGCGTTCCGCCAGCCGGGCTTGCTGGCGCCGCTGCTTGCCGGACTGTTTGGCGGGCTGTTCACGCTGTGGGCGACGTTTACCCCATGTTTCCTATGGATATTCCTTGGGGCGCCTTACATCGAAGCGCTGCGCGGCAACAAGGCGCTGTCGGCGGCGCTCGGTGCGATCACCGCCGCCGTCGTCGGCGTCATCATGAATCTCGCTCTATGGTTCGGCTTGCACGTCATCTTCGGCGAAGTGCGCAATGTCGGGCTTGGAATGGACGTGCCGGTGCTTTCATCGATAGACTGGCGCGCGGCGCTGCTTTCCTGTGCCTCGATGATCGCCATTCTGAAGCTGAAGATCGGTATGCTGCCGACGCTTGCCGGATCGGCGCTGGCCGGTGTCTTGTTGCTGGCGGCGAGCGGGTAACGCTCAGCCGCCCATTCTGCTTCGCGGCAGCTTGATCATATCGCCGAAGCGGGCGCGCAATTTGTCGTCGACCGGCTTTGGCACATGGCGCGGGAAGCGTTCGGCAAGCACGCGTTTCTTCTCGATGATCGCCCGCTGCAGGATATCGGGCCTGCCTTTCTCATTCCATTCCTTCGGCGAAAAGCGGTCGCCGACGGCCGGATAGAAATATTCGGTCTGCATCAGCCGCAGCGTCTGCTCGTTGCCGAGATAATGGCCCGGGCCCTTCAGGCAGACATCGGCAATCGTGTCGATCGACAGCGACTCGTCCGTCACTTCGATGCCGCGCACGCAGCGCAGGCAGTGGCCGAGCATGTCGTTGTCGATGATCAGGCTCTCAAGGCAAAAGCCGAGCAGCGAGGCGTGCATGCCGGCCGATTCGTAAACCAGGTTGAGGCCGGCAAGACCGGCCATCACGTCGGTTATGCCCTTTTCGTAGCCGGACTGAATATCAGGCAGTTTCGAATCTGTCATGCCGGCGGCCGAACCACCCGGCAGGTCGTAAAATTGCGCCATCTGCGCGCAGGCCGCGGTCAGCACCGCCTGCTCGGCCGAACCGCCCGACATGGCGCCGGTCCGGAGATCCGAGACAAACGGCCAGGTACCGAAAATCGCCGGATGGCCTGGCTTGATGGCGTTGACGTAGATGAGGCCGACGAGCACTTCGGCGACCGCCTGCACCACGGCGCCGGCAATCGCCGCCGGTGCCGTCGCACCCGCCTGTCCTGCCGACAGCAGCAGGATCGGAATGCCGCCCTCGACGCAGGCTTCGAGAACGCCACAGGCGTCCTCGGCAAACTTCATCGGCGGCACGACAAAGCAGTTCGAATTGGAGACGAAAGGCCGCGCGCGAAAATTCTCTTCGCCGCCCGCGATCGCATAGAGCATGTCGAGCGCCGGCTTGACGTTCTCACGCACGGTAAACGAGGTGCCGACATGCTTCGACGTGCCCATGACGCAGGCGTAGAGCGTGTTGAAATCCATATCGAGCGGGTCGGGAATGTCGCGCGGCACCATCGGCCGCTGGAAGAAATGGATGTTGTCGAGCCCTTCGACCAGGCGCGCGGCATCGTAAATGTCCTGCAGCAGCGACTCGCGATACTCACGCTTTTCGACATCGACAAGATGCACCGCAGCACCGGCCGTGCCGTAGTGCACACGCTTGCCCTGGATCACCATGTCGTGCTTCGGATCCTGGCCGTGGAGGGTGAAATGCCGCGCCGCGTTCTTGATGGTGTCGAGCACAAGGCCGCGAGGAAAGCGCAGGCGGCCGTCCTCACTGAAGGTCGCGCCGGCTTTGGTCAGCGCCTCGATGCAGGAGGGGATGGCGTTGGCGAAGCCGACCGTCTCCAGAAGGGTAAGCACGGCCTCGTGGATACGTTCGCAATCGCTGCCGCTGAGCGGGCTGTAGCTTCCGCCTTCGAGGCCGGCACGCACCGGCTTGACGTCGTCGGCAAGCGGTGCCGCCCGCATGGCGCGGCGCGCCTCGCGCCCGCCGGACCGCCGCGAACGCTGGTCTGCGGACACGTCCTGCTTCTCATGGGCCATTGGCATGAAGGCACTCCAACTTTAGCTGCGGAGCGGGCGCGGCGGTTGGTCCACCATCGGCCTGCTCCGTCCCCTCTATACAGCGACTATGCCGCCGGCTTTGGCACAGCCTATGTGCCAGCCGGTCCCGTCGCATATGCCAAGGAGCTAAAGAACCGGAGCCGCACGACATGCGCCAGGCTCCGGTCGGGGAAGGGAGATCAGGCCGCTGCCGGCCTGCGTCCAGCTGCCGTCGCCAGTTCGCGGATGCCGGGTTCGATGTGCTGCAACGCGATCGAGGAAATGCCCAAGCGCATGAAACGCGATGGCTTTTCGGTGCGGTCGAAGAAGCGGTCGCCAGGCTCGATGATGACGCTGCGCGAGGCCGCGGCCTCCGCCAGCCCGCGCGAATCGGTGCCGCGCGGCCCCTCGAGCCAGAGCGACGTGCCGCCGGCCGAATCGGTCGAGCGCCACTCCGGCAGGAAGGCGGAAATCGCATGGACCAGACGCTTGCGCCTCTCGTCGAAGGCGCTCGACAGCCGCCGCACCAGCGCCTCGTGATGGCCGAGCGACAGGAACAATGCGACGGCGCGCTGGTTGTTCGCCGGCGGATGGCGCAGCATGAAGCGGCGTAGCGCCCGAAGCTCGGAGATCAGCCCGGCCGAGGCGACGATGTAGCCGAGCCTGAGGCCGGGAGCCAGCGTCTTCGACATCGAGCCGACATAGACGACGCGGCCGGAGCGATCGAGGCTCTTCAGCGCCTGCTGCGGCGCCTCGTCCAGGAGCTGGCTGTCATATCCGTCCTCGATGATGATCTGGTTGTGCCGGTTGGCGCGCGCCAAAAGCTCCTGCCGCCGCTCTGCCGACAGCGGCACCATGGTCGGGCAATGGTGGCTGGGCGTGACGAAGACGAAGCCGGAATCATTGGGAATGGCCGAGGTTACGATGCCGGAGTGGTCGACCGGAACCGGCTGGATCTCGGCGCCGGCCAGCCGGAAGATCGAACGTGCATCGGGATAGCCCGGGTCCTCCATCGCCACCTTGGAGCCCTTGGTCATCAACAGCGTCGCCAGCATGTAAAGCGCGTTCTGGGCGCCCAACGTCACGATGATCTCGTCCGGATTGGCGAAGATGCCGCGTCGCGGCAGCAGCCGTGCCTGGATCTGCTCGATCAGGAGCGGATCGTCGCGGTCGACCATGTCGGATGCCCAGTTGCGGATTTCGAGCACCGCCAACGCCATGCGGTTGCACTCGCGCCATTCGGCGGTCGGGAACAGCGCCGGGTCGAATTGGCCATAGACGAAGGGGTATGACGACTTGATCCAGTTGTCGTGCTTGGCCGGCGGCGGCATGTCGCTCGCCGCGATCTGCCGACGCGCCTTCCAGTCGATCTCGTTGGCCTGGTCGGGCGCCTTCTGATGCGGCTTGGCCGGCGTCGCCAGCACTTCGGGATTGACGAAATGGCCGCGGCGCTCGCGCGCCACCAGGAAGCCCTGGTCGACCAGCTGCTGGAAGGCCAGCACCACGGTGCCGCGCGCCACGCCGAGTTTTTCGGCAAGAATCCGGCAGGACGGAAGCGGCATGGAAGCCGCGATCTGCCGGTCGAGGATGGCGGCGACGATCGCCTGGCGGATCTGCGCCTGCAGGGTCTGACCGGATTCCGCCGAAATCCGGAACAGGCCGGACCATATGGCCGTGTCGTTTCGCTGTGGCATGGGAGATGTTCCTCGATGGCCAGCTTTTTTCACTTGGCTGGACCAGTCGAATGTACCGGTGGCACAAGGTGTTGCGCCAATCAATTTTTCTGATCGCTGGGATTTATGCCAGTGATCCTTTGAGCCGGCCCACGCTGCGCTGCGGCATCGCTGCGCATTGAAACAGATGGAATTCGACCCGATAGTTTGCCGCGACGACACGCGCCGGAAACATCCGGCCTGATAAGATGCACCTCAAGAACCGGAGCGAAGCAGTGGATCAATCGTCCTTTCAAAAGCAGCTCGACGCGTTGCGCGATCATCGTGCGGCCAAATCGGGCTCGATGCGCGAGGCTTTCGCTGCCGATCCGCAGCGCTTCGAGAAATTCTCCGCCAGTGACGGCGACCTGCTGCTCGACTGGTCGAAATGCGCGGTCGATGCGCGGACTATGGAGTTGCTGGAGAAGCTGGCTGAGGCCGCTGACCTCGAAGGCCGGCGCGACGCGATGTTTGCCGGCAAGAAGATCAACGTCACTGAAGGCCGTGCCGTGCTGCACACGGCGCTGCGCAACCTGACCGGCAAGGGCATCGTGCTCGACGGCCAGGACGTGAACGCGGAAGTCCTTGCCGTACTCGACGCGATGGGTGCCTTCGCCGACGCGGTGCGTTCCGGCAAGGCGGCCGGCGCGACCGGCAAGAAAATCACCGACATCGTCAACATCGGCATCGGCGGCTCCGATCTTGGCCCGGCCATGGCGACGCTGGCGCTGGCGCCCTATCATGACGGGCCGCGCGCGCATTACGTATCCAATATCGACGGTGCCCATATCCACGACACGCTGAAGGGTCTTTCCGCCGAAACCACCCTGTTCATCATCGCCTCCAAGACCTTCACCACGGTCGAGACGATGACCAATGCCGAAACCGCGCGCAGATGGGTCGAGAAGGCGCTCGGCAAGGAAGCGGTCGGCAAGCATTTCGCCGCTGTCTCGACGGCGCTCGACCTAGTCGCCAAATTCGGCATCGCGCCCGATCGCGTCTTCGGCTTCTGGGACTGGGTCGGCGGCCGCTATTCCGTCTGGGGTGCGATCGGTCTGCCGGTGATGATCGCCATCGGCCCGAAGGATTTTCGCGCCTTTCTCGACGGCGCCCATGAGATGGACGAGCATTTCCGCACCGCGCCGCTGGCGAAGAACCTGCCGGCGCTGATGGGGCTGATTGGCTGGTGGCACCGCGTGATCTGCAAATACCCCGCTCGCGCCGTCATCCCCTACGATCAGCGTCTGTCCAGGCTGCCGGCCTATCTGCAGCAGCTCGACATGGAATCGAACGGCAAGAGCGTCACCCTGGACGGCGGCGCTGCAACGACGCCGACCGGCCCGCTGGTCTGGGGCGAGCCCGGCACCAATGGCCAGCATGCCTTCTTCCAACTTCTGCATCAGGGCACCGATTTCATTCCGGTCGAATTCCTTGCCGCTGCCGTCGGCCACGAGCCGGAACTGAAGCATCACCACGACCTTCTGCTTGCCAATTGCCTGGCGCAGTCGGAAGCCTTCATGAAGGGCCGCACGCTTGAGGAAGCCCGAGCGCAGATGCTGGCGAAAGGCATGAAGCCGGCCGATGTCGACAGGATTGCTCCGCACCGTGTCTTCTCCGGCGACCGCCCCTCAGTGACGATCCTCTACAGGAAACTCGACCCCCACACGTTCGGACGGCTGATTGCGCTTTACGAACACCGCGTCTTCGTCGAAGGCACGCTGTTCAACATCAACTCCTTCGACCAGTGGGGCGTCGAGCTCGGCAAGGAACTGGCGACCGGGCTGCTGCCCGTCGTTGAAGGCAAGGAGAACGCCGCAAAGCGGGATGCCTCGACTGCCGGACTGGTGGAATACATCCACCGCTTGCGCGGCCCGGAGTGAAAAGCTTGGCGGACATTAAGGGAATATTGTTCGACAAGGACGGCACGCTCGTAGATTTCAACGCGACATGGCTGGGCATCGCCGACTTCATGGCGATGGATGCGGCCGAAGGCGATCGCTGGAAAGCAGACAGGCTGCTTGCGGCGGCGGGCTTCGACTTCGCCACCAAGCGCTTCAAGCCGGATTCGATTTTTGCCTCCGGCACCAACATGGACGTCGTCGAGCTGTGGTTTCCACGGCTGTCCGACGAGGACCAGATGCTTGCCGTCGCCCGCTTCAACGCCATCACTTCGGCGCAGGGATCGGCAATGGCGGTGGCGCTGCCGGGTGTGGTCGAGACGCTTGGCCTGCTTCACAGAAAATCCTACCGGCTTGGCGTCGCCACCAACGACTCGACCAGCGGCGCGGAAAAGACCTTGGTCACTCTGGGCGTCGCGCAGCTTTTCGAAGCCGCCTATGGTTACGACGCGGTGGCCAATCCAAAACCGGCGCCGGATACGATCCTTGCCTTCTCGGACCTGACAGGGCTCAGGCCGGCGGCGATCGCAATGGTCGGCGACAATCGCCACGATCTGGAGATGGCGCGCGCCGGCGGCTGCGGCCTGGCGATCGGCGTGCTGTCCGGCACCGGCACACGGGAATCGCTGTCGCAGATCGCCGACGTCATCCTGGATTCGGTTGCCGATCTGCCCGATTTTCTTGCGGCGCGGGTCAGCGAGACAGTCTAGACTCGCAGCTAGCTGGTCCGAACGAGAACACGCCGCTCGGTTTCATCGCCGCATTCCTGCCTTCGCCGACATCCGGCACCTCGTATTCGGCCAGCAGGCGAAGCCGCGAGCGGGGCAGATAGGCGCGGCCCGGATCGCCGATCAGCACGGCGATGCCGGCTGCAAGGCAGCGGTCGAGGAAAGAAAGGGCCCGGCCGGCAAGATCATGGGCGTAAAACAGGTCACCGACCACCACGACATCCACCGGTGGCGGCGGACCGCTGGTGATGTCTTCGCCAATGATCATGATAGCGACGCCGTTCGCAGTCGCGTTGAGGCCGAGCGCAACCACACCAATGTGATCGATCTCGGCCGCGACGACCTCGCTGGCTCCGGCTTTTGCCGCCGCGATACCGACGAGACCCGAACCGGCGCCGAGGTCGAGCACGCGACGCCCGGCCACGGTCTCCGGCCGGTCGATTATGTAGCGGGCAAGCACCGCGCCGCCGGCCCAGACATAGGCCCAGTACGGTGGCTCCGGTTCAGGTCCGTCTTCTTCGGTCGCATGTTGGTTCCATTCGAGAAGCCGCCTGAGCCCGCTTCCCGGATGGGCGGTGTAAAGCCGGATTTCGGGAAGCGCGGGCACGGGGGCGATCCGCATGTTCGCCCGGATGAACTCTGCCGGGTCCGGGCGCGAACCTATACTCACGGCGTTGGCGCCGGCGATGCAATCGCTCAAGCTGCGCCTAGCCCCGCAATGCCCGTCGCAGGATCTTGCCGACCGGTGTCTTCGGCAGCTCGGTGCGGAACTCAATATACCTGGGACGCTTGTAGCCGGTCAGGTTCTCGCGGCAATAAGCCGTCAGCATGTCGGCGGTCAGTGCCGGGTCCTTCTTGACGACGAACAGCTTCGGCACTTCACCCGAATGCTCGTCCGGCACGCCGATCGCCGCCACTTCGAGTACGCCTGGATGCTGCGCCACCACTTCCTCGAGTTCGTTCGGATAGACGTTGAAGCCGGAAACCAGGATCATGTCCTTCTTGCGGTCGACGATCTTGGTGTAGCCAAGCTCGTCCATGAAGCCCATGTCGCCCGATTTGAAGAAGCCGTCCTCGGTCATCACCTTGGCGGTCTCGTCCGGCCGGTTCCAGTAGCCGGCCATCACCTGCGGTCCGCGGATGCAGATTTCGCCGACTTCGCCGAGCGGCAAATTGTTGCCGTCGTCGTCGCGGATGGCGATCTCGGTCGAGGGCAGCGGCAGGCCGATCGTGCCGGTGTAAACGCCGTCGCTGAATTTGTTGATGGTTGTCCCCGGCGAGGTCTCGGTGAGCCCGTAGGCCTCGCTGATCGGGCAGCCGGTCAGCGCCTTCCAGCGTTCGGCGATGGCCCTCTGCACCGGCATGCCGCCACCCAGCGTCAGGATCAGCGGCTTGAAATCGAGCTTGCGAAAATCCTCATTATTGAGCAGCGCATTGAACAGCGTGTTGAGGCCCGGAAAGATGTGGATCGGGTATTTCTGCAGCTCCTTGACGAAGCCGGGAATGTCGCGCGGATTGGGGATGAGGACATTCTGCGCGCCTTGCTGCATGCCTACCAGCACGTTCGCCGTCAGCGCAAAAATGTGATAGAGCGGCAGCGCGCAGAGGAAGTTCAGATGCGCCGGCTTCGGCTTGACGGTAAAAGCGTCTTCGGCCCACAGCGCGTTCTGCGCGACGTTCGCCAAAATGTTGCTGTGCAAAAGCATCGCGCCCTTGGAGATGCCGGTCGTGCCGCCCGTGTATTGCAGGAAGGCGATGTCGTCGGCCGCGACCTTTGCGGGCCTGAAGGCCATGCCGGTGCCGGCCTTCAGCGCGGCGTTGAACTTGACATGGCCGGGCAGCGACCATGCCGGCACCATCTTCTTGACGCGGCGTACAACGAAGTTGACGATCGTTCCCTTGAGCCCGCCGAGCATGTCGCCCATCGAGGCGACCACGACATGCTTGACTGCGGTCCTGGCGATCACCGCCTGCAGGGTGCAGGCAAAATTTTCGAGGATGACAATGGCTTGAGCGCCGGAATCCTTGAGCTGGTGCTCCAGCTCGCGCGGCGTGTAGAGCGGATTGATGTTGACCACGACATAGCCGGCGCGAAGCACTGCCATAATCGCCACCGGATATTGCAGCACATTCGGCATCATCAGGGCGACGCGCGCGCCCTTCTGCAGCCCCGTTGATTGCAGATAGGCGCCGAAGGCGGCCGACTGTCGCTCGAGGTCGGCATAGGTGATCGATTTGCCCATGCAGACGAAGGCCGGCCGATTCGCAAACTGCTTGCACACGGCGACGAGAAAGTCGCCGATCGAGCTGGAGGGCAGGTCGCCAATCTCGGCCGGCACGATCTTTGGGTAACTCTGGAGCCACGGTTTTTCAGGCAGGCCAGCGGCCAGTGCGGTGATCGCCCTCGGTAATCTCTTGGCCGGACCTGCCGGCGGTCGTGGCGCTGTCGGCACTGCCTTCGCCGCCCGCTTGGCGGCAGATTTTGCAGCAGGCGCAGTCTTGCCGGTTGCCGCTTTAGCAGCCGTTCCAGCCGTGGTCTTCGCCGCCGGCTTCGCGCTTGCCTTCGCGGTAGCCGTCGGCTTGGCGGCGGCCGCTTTTGACTTGACCGCTTTCGATGTTGCCTCGGCCTTTGCTTTCGCCGCGTTGGTTGTCTTTGCCGGTTTTGCCACCTGTCGCTCCCTCAATCGTTCTTATTGTTTCGGCATGCTTGCGCGCCACCACCGCCCTGATCAACAAAGATATCCCACCGCTTGCCGCAAATATCCGGAACCTGGGAAAATCCGGCACGCTGCCCATCTATCTATGTATTGCCACCTATCTATGTATTGCCACAAGCGGCGGCCGTGCAAGCCTCGCCACCTGGAGTGCGGTAAGACTTGCCGTCAAACCTCTTGGCCGCGACCGGTTTTCGGACGCGCATCTCTTGAACCGAACGGCTCGATTCCCCCAATCGGCGGCATTACCGATCAACAAAAAATTGAAGTCGCTAATAATGTCGTGATCTGCGGATTCGGCTCGTTTTTTCCACAATTTGCCGCGTGCCGGAAATTTTTTCTGCTTCCCGTGGGTTAGGCAAACAAGCAGTTCCAAAGCTAGAAAAACGGTGCTTATATGCGGCCTTCGCGAGCCTGACAGAGGGGCTTGGAAGAACATCAGGGAGTGCTCAATGAAAAAGAAACTGACTTTTGCAGCCGCGTTGCTGGCTGCAAGCGTCCTCGGCGGCGTGGCCAATGCAAAACAACTGGTCTATTGCTCGGAGGCTTCGCCGGCCGGCTTCGACCCGTCGCCATGGAGCGGCGGCAACGACTTCGACGCCTCGTCGCGCACCATCTATTCGCGCTTGGTCGAGTTCGAGCATGGCAAGACCACCATCTCGCCCGGCCTGGCCGAGAGCTGGACGGTTTCCGATGACGGTCTCGAATACACCTTTAAACTTCGCCCGGGTGTGAAATTCCAGACGACCGATTATTTCACGCCGACGCGCGACCTCAACGCCGACGACGTGATCTTTTCCTTCGAACGCCAGTGGAAGAAAGAAAGCCCGTGGTACAGCTATCTGGAAGGCACCGGCTGGGAATATTTCACCGGCATGGGCTTCCCCGATCTCCTGAAGGAAATCGTCAAGGTCGACGACCTGACGGTGAAATTCGTGCTGAACAAGCCTGAAGTCGCGTTCCTGCCGGACCTCGGCATGGATTTCGCCTCGATCGTTTCCAAGGAATATGCCGACCAGCTCGACAAGGCCGGCACCAGGCAGCAGTTCACCCAGAAGCCGGTCGGCACTGGTCCGTTCCAATTCGTCGACTATCAGGTCGATGCGGTCGTGCGCTATGCAGCATGGGACGGCTACTATGGCGGCCGCCAGAAGATCGATGATCTGATCTTCGCCATCACGCCCGACCCCGCCGTGCGCGCGCAGAAGCTGAAGGCAGGCGAGTGCGATATCATGTCATACCCGGCGCCGGCCGACATTGCCGGACTGCAGGCTGACGCGAACCTCAAGGTCGACGAGCAGGAAGGCCTGAACATCGGCTACATGGCTTACAACACGACGCAGCCGCCCTTCGACAAGGTCGAGGTCCGCAAGGCCCTCAACATGGCGGTAAACAAGAAGGCGATCATCGACGCGGTCTATCAGGGCGCCGGCGCGCCGGCCATCAACCCGATCCCGCCGACCATGTGGTCCTATAACAAGGACATCAAGGACGATCCCTATGATCCGGAGGCGGCCAAGAAGATGCTGGCCGATGCAGGCGTCAAGGATCTGTCGATGAAGATCTGGGCTATGCCGGTCAGCCGCCCCTACAACCCGAACGCCCAGCGCGTCGCCGAGTTGATCCAGGCCGACTATGCCGCCGTCGGGGTCAAGGCGGAGATCGTCAGTTACGAATGGACAGAGTATCGCCAGCGCGGCAAGGCTAAGGATCGCGATGGCGCCTTCCAACTGGGCTGGACCGGTGACAATGGCGATCCGGACAACTTCTTTTTCCTGCTCGGTTGCGATGCCATCGGCCAGTCCAATTATGCGATCTGGTGCAACCAGGAATTCGAAGCCCTGCTGAAAAAAGGCAAGGCGACGACGGACGTCGCCGAGCGCACCAAGATCTACGAGGAAGCTCAGGTGGTGTTCAAGCGTGAGGCTCCGTGGCTGACCATCGCCCACTCCAAGGTCTTCATGCCGATGAACAAGAAGGTGTCGGGCTTCGTTATGGACCCGCTCGGCATTCATCGGTTTGACGGCGTCGACGTCACCGAATAAGTCCTGAGAAATTGAACGGCGGCGCTGGACTTCCCGCGCCGCCGTTCTATGAAGCAAGATGCTCCGTTATCTCCTCCACAAGCTCGCTTTGATCATCCCGACCGTGTTCGGCATATCGCTGGCGGCGTTTGCTTTCGTCCGGCTTCTGCCAGGCGATCCTATCCTGGCCCTGGCGGGCGAGCGCGGCGTCAGCCCCGAGCGCTACGCCCAGCTCATCGAGCAGTTTGGCTACAACCGGCCCTATGTCATCCAATACCTGGAATATATCGGCAGGGTCCTGACCGGCGATTTCGGCATATCTATTGCCACCAAGCGGCCAGTGCTCGGCGAATTCCAGGCGCTGTTTCCAGCCACGCTGGAACTGGCGACAGTGGCGTTGATCATCGCCGTCCTGCTCGGCATTCCTGCCGGTATCTTCGCCGCGGTCAAGCGCGGCTCGTGGTTCGACCAGGCGACGATGGGTGTCGCGCTGACCGGCTATTCGATGCCGATCTTCTGGTGGGGGTTGCTGCTCATTATCTTCTTCTCCGGCTATCTCGGCTGGACGCCGGTTTCCGGCCGCATCGGCCTGCAGTATTTCTTCAGGCCGACGACCGGGTTCATGCTCATCGACAGCCTGATCTCCGGCAGGAGCGGCGCTTTCAAATCTGCCGTCAGCCATTTGATCCTGCCGTCGATCGTGCTGGCGACGATCCCGCTTGCCGTCATAGCGCGCCAGACGCGCTCGGCGATGCTCGAGGTGCTGGGCGAGGACTATGTCCGCACCGCGCGCGCCAAGGGCCTGGCGCCGCGCCGCGTCATCGGTCTGCACGCTTTTCGCAACGCGCTGATCCCGGTAGTCACCACCATTGGACTGCAGGTCGGCACCTTGATGGCGGGCGCCATTCTGACCGAGACCATTTTTTCCTGGCCGGGCATCGGCAAATGGATGATCGATGCCATCGGCAAGCGCGACTATGTCGTCGTCCAGAGCGGATTGCTGATCATCGCGCTGATCGTCATGGCGGTGAACCTGATCGTCGACGTGCTCTACGCCGTCATCAATCCGCGCATCCGGGTGCAGTGAGATGACCGACGAATCCGCCGCCGAAGCTACCGCCGCCTCCATCCCGACAGGCGGCAGGCAACGCGCTTTCGCCGAGTTCTGGCACTACTTCTCGATGAACACCGGCGCGGTCATCGGCCTTGTCGTGTTTTCGGCGCTGGTGCTGGTGGCGATCTTTGCGCCGTTCGTCGCCCCACATTCGCCCGACGAGCAGTTTCGCGATGCGCTGCTGGCACCCCCTGCCTGGCAGGAAGGCGGCAAATCGATGTTCCTGCTCGGCACCGACGCGGTCGGCCGCGACATGCTTTCGCGGCTGATCTTCGGGGCGCGTTTCTCGCTGTTCATCGGCCTGGTGGTCGTCGTCTTCTCGCTCACCAGCGGCATCGTGCTTGGCGTGCTCGCCGGCTATTTCCGCGGCTGGGTCGACACGCTGATCATGCGCATCATGGATATCATCCTGGCCTTCCCGTCGCTGCTTCTGGCGCTCGTGCTGGTGGCGATCCTTGGCCCCGGCCTGTTCAATGCCATGCTGGCGATCGCGCTGGTGCTGCAGCCGCATTTTGCGCGCCTCACCCGCGCCGCCGTGATGGCCGAAAAGAACCGCGAATATGTCATCTCCGCCAAGGTGGCTGGTGCCGGTCATCTTCGCTTGATGGTGAGGACGATCCTGCCGAACTGCCTGGCACCGCTGATCGTGCAGGCGACGTTGTCCTTCTCCAATGCTATTCTCGAGGCTGCGGCGCTCGGCTTCCTCGGTGTCGGTGCGCAGCCGCCGACGCCGGAATGGGGCACGATGCTCGCCTCGGCGCGCGAGTTCATCCTGCGCGCGCCTTGGGTGGTGACCTTCCCCGGCCTTGCTATCCTGATCACTGTGCTGGCCATCAATCTGATCGGCGATGGCTTGCGCGATGCCTTCGATCCCAAGCTGAAGAGGTCATAATCCAATGCCTCTTCTCGAGATCAAGAACCTGACCGTTTCCTTCGACACCGCCGCTGGACCATTCATGGCGGTACAAGGCATCGACCTGTCGGTCGAACCGCGCGAGGTGCTGGCGATCGTCGGCGAATCCGGTTCGGGCAAGTCGGTGGCGATGCTGGCGGTGATGGGGCTTTTGCCCAACACCGCGACGGTGAGGGCCGACCGCATGGCCTTCGACGGCATCGACCTGCTCAAGCTCGGCCCATCCGAGCGGCGCAAGATCGTCGGCAAGGACATTTCGATGATCTTCCAGGAGCCGGTCGCCAGCCTCAACCCGTGCTTCACCGTCGGCTTCCAGATCGAGGAGGTGCTGCGCTTCCATATGGGCATGGACCGCGCCCAGCGCCGGGCGCGTGCCATCGAATTGATGAAGTTGGTCGGCATCGCCGACCCCGAGGAACGGCTGGGCTCCTTCCCGCACCAAATGTCGGGTGGTCAGTGTCAGCGCGTCATGATCGCCATCGCCATCGCCTGCAATCCCAAGCTTTTGATCGCCGACGAGCCAACCACGGCGCTCGACGTCACCATCCAGAAGCAGATCCTCGATCTGCTGGTCGGCCTGCAGGCCAAATATGGCATGGGCCTGATCATGATCACCCACAATATGGGGGTGGTTGCCGAGACCGCCGACCGTGTCATCGTCCAGTACAAGGGCCGCAAGATGGAAGAGGCCGACGTGCTGTCGCTGTTCGAGTCCCCCAAGAGCAACTACACGCGCGCGCTCCTGTCGGCGCTGCCGGAAAATGCCGTCGGCGACCGATTGCCTACTGTTTCCGACATGCTGTTCGAGCCGGCCCCATCTGTAGTCGCAGCCCGGTCCGCAGGAGGAACCGCCTCATGAGCGTGACGGTAGTCGAAGGCAAGAACATCGTGCGCGACTATCATGTCGGTGGCGGGCTTTTCCGCCCCTCCCGTACGGTTCATGCGGTCAAGGGTGTTTCGTTCAGCGTCGACAAGGGCAAGACGCTGGCCATCGTCGGCGAGAGCGGCTGCGGCAAGTCAACACTCGCCCGCATCATCACCCTGATCGACCCGGCGACCTCCGGCGAGCTTTTCATCGACGGCAAGAAGGTAGACATCGGCAGGAACGGCCTGTCGAAGGAAATGCGCCGCAAGGTCCAGATCGTCTTCCAGAACCCTTATGGTTCGCTCAATCCACGCCAGAAGATCGGCGACGTGCTTGGCGAGCCGCTGCTCATCAACACCGACAGCACGGCCGACGAGCGGCGCGATCTTGCCATGAAGATGCTAAAGAAGGTCGGTCTCGGCCCCGAGCACTTTAATCGCTACCCGCATATGTTTTCGGGCGGCCAGCGCCAGCGGATCGCCATCGCCCGCGCGCTGATGCTCAACCCCAGCCTTCTGGTGCTGGACGAGCCGGTCTCGGCACTTGATCTTTCGGTGCAGGCGCAGGTGCTGAACCTGCTCGCCGACCTGCAGGACGAGTTTCAGCTGACCTATGTTTTCATCAGCCACGACCTGTCGGTGGTACGCTACATCGCCGACGACGTGATGGTAATGTATTTCGGCGAGGCGGTCGAATACGGCTCGCGCGACGAGGTCTTCGCCGACCCCAAGCACAGCTACACCAGGACGCTATTCGCGGCGACGCCGCGTGCCGACGTTGCCAGCATCAAGGCAAGGTTGGCGAAAAAGAAGGCCGCCTGATCCGGCGAGGTTTGCCGGCCGGCTACCGCTTCTCGATCCCCGGAATGCCGGAGATCTGCTCGGCGAGAAAGTCGACCAGCAGCCGCACCCGGGCAATGCCCGCACGCTCCGGAACGATCAGCATGCTCAGCGGGACGGGAGGCGGAAAATAGCCCGGCAGGACCACTTCCAGCCGGTCGGCCGCCAGAAGATCGTCGACAAGCCAGTGGTGGGCGGGTGCGATGCCGCGTCCGGCGACAAGGGCTTCGCGCGCAGCAAGCCCATGGTCGACCAGAAATCTGCCGCCAAAGGGCACCGCAAAGGTCTCGCCGCCCGGCCCCTGTAAGGTGAGCGTGTCGCTTCCCGCGATGTTCGACATCCGGATGCCTTCATGGCCAGGCAGATCCTGCGGGACAGCGGGTCTGCCCCGCGCCGCCAGATAGGCCGGCGCCGCCACCAGCAGACGCCGGGACTGGCCGAGCGCCCGCAGTTTCATTGAGCTGTCGGTGAGCGGGCCGAGGCGAAGCGCGATGTCGACGCCCTCCCGCACAAGGTTGATGCGCTCGTCGGTAAGGCTGAGATCGATGCCGATGTAGGGATAGCGGTCCTGAAAGGCGAAGATCAGCCGGCTGACATGCAAGACCCCGAGCGCCGCCGTGCAGGATATCCGGATCGTGCCGGCCGACGCGCCGCGCGTGCCCCGCGCCTCATCGCCGGCCTGCTCGACGAGGCGCAGGATCTGGACGCTGTCGGCATAGTAACGGCTGCCTTCATCGGTCATCGTGACGCGCCGGGTAGTCCTGCTGAGCAAGGGCACTCCGACGGCCTCCTCGAGTTCTCGCAAATGCCGTGTGACCGTCGACTGCCCAACTCCGAGCTCGCGCGCCACCGCCGAGAGGCTGCCGCGCTCGGCGACGCGAACGAAGGTGCGCATGCGCTCGAGAGTGACGTCCGATCTATCCATTATTCGGCATTATCTTATACATTTCCTACATATAGTGGATCAGCCCGCGGCTGGCTACCTTTGGTGTCTATCGTCCTTCTTCGGAGTAGACCCATGAAAGTCCTGCTTGTTTTTGCTCATCCTGAACCGCGTTCGCTCAACGGCGCGCTGCGTGACGTCGCCATCAGGGAACTCGAGGCCCAAGGCCACGAGGTGCGGGTGTCGGACCTCTATGCCGACGGCTGGAAAGCCGAGGTAGACCGTGCCGACTTTCCGTCGTGGCCGCCTGAAGCACGTTTCCCGCCGGCCGGCGCCTCCAAAAAAGCTTTTGCGAGTGGCACTCTGACCGATGACGTCAAAGCGGAGATCGACAAGCTGCTATGGGCCGACACCCTGATCCTCCAGTTCCCGCTGTGGTGGTACGCCATGCCGGCGATCCTCAAGGGCTGGGTCGATCGCGTGTACGCCTACGGCTTCGCCTATGGCGTTGGCGAGCACAGCGACAAGCGGTGGGGTGACCGCTTTGGTGAGGGAATGCTCGCCGGCAAGCGCGCAATGCTGATCGTGACCACCGGCGGCTGGGAGGAGCATTATTCCGCCCGCGGCGTTAACGGCCCGATCGACGACCTGCTGTTCCCGATCAATCACGGGATTCTATACTATCCGGGCTACGACGTGCTTCCGCCGTTCGTGGTTTACAGGGTGGACCGTTTCGGGGAGGCGGACTTCGAGCCTGTCGCGGAGCGACTGCGCGAAAGGATGCGAACGCTCGAGACAATGCGGCCCATTCGTTATCGGCAGCAGAATGGCGGCGATTACTTGATCCCAAGCATGCAATTGCGCCCCGGCTTGGAGAACCCGGGTGCGACCGCCTTTGCGCTTCACGAGGATCGCGCCGGCGCCGCCGCCGAGTCCGATCAGGACAGCCGGGCGATGATGGTGCGCAGCGCCTCGCCGAAGCGCCGGACTTCCTCGATCGTATTGTAATGCACCAGCGAGGCGCGCACTGCGCCGCTGTCCATGCTGAGGTTGAGCCGCTTCATCAGACGCGGCGCATACATGTGGCCGTCGCGAATGCCGATCTGCATCTCGGCCATTTCCTCGACGATCCTCTGCGGCGACAGCGTGCCGACATTGAAGCAGAAGGTCGGCACGCGCTCGCTGAGGCGTGCCTCTTCGGCCACGCCGTAGATCGTCGCGCCGCAATCTTTGAGCACCGCCAGCATTTCGCGCGCCAGCACCTGTTCGTAGTCGCGGATGGCATTCATGCCGGCGACGATGTTGTCGCGGCGCGACCGGTTATTCTCTGACAAGAAATTGCGGCCGATCGATTCGAGGTAGCGCACCGCGGCATCCATGCCGGAGACGTTCTCGTAAATGAAGGTACCGGCCTCGATCTTGTAGGGCGGCTCGTCGGGGATGAAATCTTCGCGGAAGGTCGGCAGGCGCTTCAGAGTTTCGAAGCGGCCCCACAGGAAGCCCATATGCGGCGAGAAATTCTTGTAGCCGGAGCAGACCAGATAGTCGCAATCCCAGGCCTGCACATCGATCAGCCCGTGCGGCCCGTAATGCACGCAGTCGAGGAACACTTCGGCGCCTGCCGCATGCGCAATCCCAGCCACGGAGGCAACGTCGACAATCGAGCCGATCGAATGCGCCGTTACCGTGCAGGCGACGAGCCGGGTGCGCTCTGAGACCAGCGGGCGCAAATCGTCGACATGCAGATTGCCGTCCTCGCGCATCCGCCACCATTTGAACTTGGCGCCGGCGGGCGCCAGCGCCAGCCACGTCGCGACATTGGCGTCGTGATCCATGTCGGTGATGACGATCTCGTCACGCTCCCCGTTTGGGCGCTCGGAAAGCATCTGGCCGATGCCGAGGCTGACCAGGCGGATGAACGAAGTGGCGTTCATGCCGAAGCAGATCTCCGCCGGGTTGGTGGCGTTGATCAGCAAGGCCACGCTTTCGCGAGCGCCGGCGACGGCTTGGTCGACGGTGACGCTGCGGCCATAGCGGCCGCCGCGCTGCACATTATGCGCGACCAAATGGTTGGTGACCGCATCGAGCACGCTTTGCGGGATCTGCGCGCCGGCGGCATTGTCCATGAAGACGAAGTCCCCGGCTTGCTGCAAGGCGGGAAACATGGCGCGGATCGTCTCGACCGGGAAAGCTGCGGCATCGCCGGTTTTCGAAATCTGATGCTGGTTCAAGGTCGTCTCCTGCGAAGTGCGCTGACAGATTAGCGGGTCTTTTCGGTTTGAAAGCGGCGTTCAAGGAGGCTGACGAGACGGACCATCGGCCAGAGAAAGATGAGATAGACCAGCGCCGCGCCGATCAGCGGTGAAGGATTGGCATAGAGCGATTGCGCGTTGGTCGCTTCCTTCAGCAGTTCGGGCAGCGCCACGGTGGAAGCGAGCGAGGTATCCTTGAACATCGAAACGCAATTGCTGGTCATTGGCGGAATGACGACGCGGATCGCCTGCGGCAGCACTACCTTGCGCAAGGTCAGCAAGAACGGCAGGCCGAGCGCCTGCGCCGCCTCGAACTGGCCGCGCGGAATGCTCTCTATACCGGAGCGGAACACCTCGGCCGAATAGGCCGCCATGATGATGGCGAAGGCCATCACCGCGGACGTCCACGATGACAGGCGAATGCCGAGGAACGGCAGCGCATAGTAGATCAGGATCAGCACGACCAGCACCGGCATCGCCCGGAAAATGTCAATGTAGCCGACAGCCAGCAGCCGAAGCGGCTTTGGCGCATAGAGCCGCACCAGGCTGATCGCGAGGCCGACGGGAATACCGATGCCGATGCTCATGATTCCGAGCAGCAGGGTGTTCAGGAAACCGCGCAGCAGCGCCGGCAGGCTGGAGACCATGACGTCGGCGTTGAAGAAGGTGTCCAGCAGCGACATCGCAGCATTTCCGAAACGTTTGGCGTCCCGCGACGCTCGAGCCCGAGCCCGAAATCCGAAATCGTGCCGGCATCGAAAGCCGGCACGACATTTAAGCGCGAACTGCCGCTCAGGCCTTCGGCATAGGCATTTCCTTGACGGTCGAGGAATCGGCAGGTGCGTCGCTGCCGAACCACTTCTTGTGGATCGCGGCCAGCGTGCCGTCCTTCTTCATCGCGGTCACCGCGTCGTTCAGCTTGCCGAGCAGCGGGTGGTCCTTGGTCATCATCAGACCGTACTGCTCGCCGGTCTTGATGCGCTCTTTTACGGCGAGATCCTTCATCCTGGTGAAAGAATATTCCAGGCCCGGAATATCGCTGACCGCCGCATCGACGCGGCCGGAGCTGAGATCGAGCAGCAAATTCTGCTGCGTGTCGTAGCCCTTGACGTCACTGAACCCGTCCGCTTCCTGGTGGGCCTTGACCCAGGCTTCGCCGGTCGAGCCGGACAGCACGCCGACGATCTTGCCCTTGAGGTCGGCCTCGGCCTTGATCGGGCTGTCGGCCTTCGCGGCGATACCCATGTCGGAATCATAGTAGGGCTGCGTGAACGACTGAGACTTCAGCCGCTCCGGCGTGATGGTGATCGACGAGATGGCGACGTCGATGCGCTTCGAGGTGGTGGCGGCGAACAGCGCCTGGAAACCGAGATCGGCGATATCTGTGGTCATGCCGACACGCTTTGCCGCCTCATTGATGATGTCGACTTCGAAACCCTCGAACGTGCCGCTCTCGTTCTTGTATTCAAAAGGCGGATTGGTCGGATAGGCGCCGACATTCAGCGTGCCTTCGGCGTAGGCCGGGCCGCCGGCGATGCCGATGGCAGCAGCAAGAAGCAGCAGGTTGCGACGGGTGAAGTTCATTTTCGTTCCCTCTGGTTGTGATCGGACGGGTTTGGCCCCGCACGGTTTTGATGCGCCAAGTGACGGGACTGCCGGAAAGCCCTCCCGGCACGGCAGTCGCAAGACATCGGATGCTATCCAAAGTGCCGCGCTTTTCAAGGCGAAAGTTTTAAGCTTAAAAAATTGCCACGTGTTGCCGTCACTCCGGAATAACCGCCGTGGCCTGGATCTCAACCTTGGCGCGATCCTCGACCAGCGCCATCACCTGCATGGCGGCCATCGCCGGAAAATGCCGGCCGATCACCTCGCGATAGACCTCTCCGATCCCCTTGAGATTGGCCAAATATTCCGCCTTGTCGGTAAAGTACCAGGTCATCGAGGTGATATGTTCCGGCTTGGCGTCGGCCTCGACGAGCACAGCAACAATATTGGCCAGCGTCTGCCGCACCTGGCCGACAAGCTCATCGGTCTCGAAGCGGCCCTGTCCGTTCCAGCCGACCTGCCCGCCGACGAAGACAAGCTGCCCACGCGCGGCGACGCCATTGGCGTAGCCGACGGGTTTCGCCCAGCCTTCCGGCTGCAGGATGGTGTGCATGTCAAAACCTCCCAATGCTCAAATCCGGTCGTTCAAAACTCGAAGACAATAATTTTCACGCAAACTCCTGTCTCAGGCCGCTCCCATCACTTGCCGTGCAATCACCACCTTCTGCACGTCGGACGCTCCCTCGTAGATGCGCAGCGCCCGGATCTCGCGATACAGGCTTTCGACGATATGGCCCTTGCGGACGCCGTCGCCGCCATGCAGCTGCACAGCCTTGTCGATCACCTCCTGCGCTTTGTCGGTAGCGAACAGCTTGGCCATGGCGGCTTCGCGGGTAACCCGAGGCGCGCCCATGTCCTTGGTCCAGGCGGCACGATAGACCAGCAACGCGGCGGCATCGACATCCAGCGCCATGTCGGCGATGTGGCCCTGCACCATCTGCAGCTCGGCCATCGGCGCACCGAACAGCCTGCGCTCGGCCACTCTTGTGATGCTTTCGTCCAGCGCGCGCCGGGCAAAGCCGAGCGCCGCTGCGCCGACGGTCGAACGGAACACGTCGAGCACGGACATGGCGATGCGAAAACCGTCACCGGGTTTGCCGATCAGCGCCGAGGCTGGAATGCGTGCATTGTCGAAGGACAGCCGGGCGAGCGGGTGCGGCGCGATCACCTCCAGCCGCTCGGCAACGATCAGCCCCTCGGTGTCGGAAGGCACGACAAAGGCGGAAAGCCCCTTGGCGCCGGGCGCTTCGCCGGTGCGGGCAAAGACAGCATAAAAGTCAGCGATACCGCCGTTGGAGATCCAGGTCTTTTCGCCGGACAAGAGATAGCTGTCACCGTCACGTGTAGCCGTCATTTCCATATTGGCAACGTCCGAGCCCGAGCGCGGCTCCGACAGTGCGAAAGCCGAAATCGCCTTGCCGGCCCGTGTCTTCGCCAGCCAGCTCTGCTGGTCGGGCGAGCCGAACAGGCTGAGCGCGCCAGTGCCGAGCCCTTGCATGGCGAAGGCGAAATCGGCCAGCCCATCATGCCGGGCCAGCGTCTCGCGCGTGAGGCAGAGCGTGCGCACGTCGAGCGGTCCCGGATTGTCCACATCGAACGCCGTTGGCTTCAGCCAGCCGTCTTTGCCAAGCCTCGCCACCAGCTCGCGGCAGGCCGCGTCGACATCGTGGTGGTCGACCGGCAGGTTCTTCGCGCACCAGGCGTCAAGTTGCTCCGCAAGTTCGCGATGGCGGTCCTCGAAGAAGGGCCAGTTGAGGAAAGAGGGATCAGGCATTTCTGCCTCCGCTGTTCTCCGGACCTTGCGTTCTACGGCGCCCCCCTCTGTCCTGCCGGACATCTCCCCCTCTAGGGGGGAGATTGGACGTCGCCTCTGCTTTCGCCAATTGGCGGCGTTGCAGGAAAGGCGCTGCGAGCGAAACTGCCAATCTCCCCCCTAGAGGGGGAGATGTCCGGCAGGACAGAGGGGGGCGCTGTCCCGCCAACATCTCTATTGAATGGGTCATCCTAATTTCCCTCGAACACCGGCTTCTCCTTAGCCACGAAAGCCTCGTACGCCCGCTCGAAATCGCGGGTCTGCATGCAGATCGCCTGCGCCTGCGCTTCCGCTTCGATCGCCTGGTCGAGACCCATCGACCATTCCTGGTTCAGCTGCGTCTTGGTCATGCCATGGGCGAAGGTCGGGCCGGAAAGGATGCGCGCGGCCATGTCGAGCGCGTCGGCCTCAAGCGTTGCGGTATCGACCAGCCGGTTGTAGAAGCTCCAGCGCTCGCCTTCCTCGGCACTCATCGTGCGGCCGGTATAGAGCAGCTCGGCGGCGCGGCCCTGGCCAATGATGCGCGGCAGGATCGCGCAGGCCCCCATGTCGCAGCCGGCAAGGCCGACGCGGGTGAACAGGAATGCTGTCTTGGCCTGGGGCGTTGCGATGCGGATATCGGAGGCCATGGCGATAATGGCGCCGGCGCCGACCGCCACGCCATCGACCGCCGCAATAATCGGCTTGCCGCAATTCAGCATCGCCTTGACGAAATCGCCCGTCATGCGGGTGAAGGCGAGCAGCGCCTTCATGTCCATCTTGACCAGTGGGCCGATGATTTCGTGGACATCGCCGCCCGAGCAGAAATTGCCGCCATTGGGCAGGAACACCACAGCATCGACATCATCGGCGTAGACAAGGTCGCGAAATATGTCGCGCAATTCGGCATAGCTGTCGAAGGTCAGCGGGTTCTTGCGCTCCGGTCGATCGAGCCGGATCTTTGCGATCTTGCCTTCGACCTGCCAGAGGAAATGCTTCGGCTTGCGGCCGGCCAGCTTCGTCATTCCCGTCCCTCCCAATTGCTGCGGAAGGAGGTCAGCATGCCGGTCAGCCGGCGCGCCTCATCCTCGCTCACATTGCCCAGCAACTCGCCGACCCATTTTTCATGCGCGGCGGCGATCACGGCGAAAATCTTCGATCCCTCTTCCGTCAGCCGCACCATCGAGGTGCGGCGGTCGCCATTGCGTCGGGCCCGCATCACCAACCCTTCCGAGACCAGCCGGTCGATGATGCCGGTAACATTGCCGTTGGACACCAGCAGGAAGCGCGAAAGATCGCTCATCAGCATGCCCTCCGGCGCGCGGTAGAGCGCGGCCATCACGTCGAAGCGTGGCAGCGTCGTGTTGAACTCTTGCCGCAGTCGTTCGCGCAGCTCGGCCTCGATGGTGCGCGAGGCGCGCAGCAGGCGTATCCACAGCCGCAGGCGGTCCTTGCCGGGTCCGGACGGGGCGGGCAGGGGACCGGCTACCATGTCTCACCTCCGGAGATCGAAATCGTCTGCCCGGTAATCGACCGGGCGGCGTCGCCACACAGATAAAGTACCGCGGCCGCAATTTCTTCCGGCTGGATGAAGCGGCCTTGCGGGTTGGTCGCGGCTAGGCTTGTCCGTGCCTGCTCGGACGAGCGGCCGGTCGTTTGGACGATGCGCTGGACGGTGCTCTCCAGCATCTCGGTTTCGACAAACCCTGGGCACACGGCATTCACTGTTATGCCGGACTTGGCGGTCTCGACGGCGAGTGCCCGCATCAGGCCGACGACGCCATGCTTGGCGGCAACGTAAGCTGCGACATAGGGATAACCTTTCAGTCCGGCGGTGGAAGCGACGAAGATGATACGGCCAGTCTTGCGCACTGCCATGCCGGCCAACGCCGGCTTCACCGTCAGGAACGCACCGGTCAAGTTGACGTCGAGCGTGCGCTGCCAGTCTGCCAGCGAGGTCCGCTGCGCCGGGGCACTGCCGGACATGCCGGCATTGGCAACGACGATGTCGAACGCTCCGCGTGCCGCTTCCGCTGCCTCGTAGAGCGACGCCATCGACGTCTCGTCGGTGACGTCGGCGGCAATGGCGAAGATGGACTTGTTCTCCGCGGCGACCTCGGCAAGCGGCTCCACGCGCCGGCCGCAGATGGTCACGTCAATGCCCCCGCCGGCCAGCGCCAGCGCGATCGCGCGGCCGACGCCGGAGCCGCCGCCGGTGACCAGCGCATGACGCCCCGAAATCGTCGCCGCGGCACTCATACTTTCAACCCCGCTGCCGCTTCGCGTTCGGCCAGCCGGTAGAGCTGGTCGCGGCCGGGCAGATAGGGATCCGGCCATTTGACGCCGCGATCGCCAAGCGTTACGGCCGCGTGCAGCGTCCAATACGGATCGGCAAGATGCGGCCTAGCCAGTGCGACGAGATCGGCGCGGCCCGCCATCAGGATCGAGTTGACGTGGTCCGGCTCATAGATATTGCCGACCGCCATCGTCGCCATGCCGACCTCGTTGCGGATGCGATCGGAAAACGGCGTCTGGAACATGCGGCCATAGACCGGTGTTGCCACGGCCGAAGTCTGGCCGGCCGATACGTCGCAGATGTCTACGCCGGCCTCATGCAGCAGCCGCGCGATCTCTACGGCATCGGCCGGCGTCACGCCTTCGATGCCCAGCCAGTCATTGGCGGAGATGCGCATCGAGATCGGCTTCTCGGCCGGCCACGCGGCGCGCACCGCATGAAAGATTTCCAAGGGGTAGCGCATGCGGTTTTCCAGCGAGCCGCCATAGGAGTCGGTGCGCCGGTTGGTCAAGGGCGTGATGAAGGAGGACAGGAGATAGCCGTGCGCGGCGTGGATTTCGAGCATGTCGAAGCCGCAGCGCGCCGCCATCTCGGCCGAAGCGACAAACTGGTCGCGCACCATATCCATGTCGGCGCGGTCCATCGCCTTCGGCACCTGGTTTTCCCGCGACCACGGCACGGAAGACGCTGCCATGACGGGCCAATTGCCTGAGGGCAGCGGCACGTCGGTTCCCTGCCAGCCGAGCCTGGTCGACCCCTTGGCACCGGAATGGCCGATCTGGGCGCAGATCTTGGCCTCGGTTTCGGCATGGACGAACTCGACCAGCCGCTTCCAGGCGACCTCATGCTCGGGCGCATAGAAACCAGGGCAGCCAGGCGTGATGCGGCCCTCCGCGCTGACGCACGTCATCTCGATGTAGAGGAGACCGGCGCCGCCCTTGGCCCGTTCGGCGTAATGGGCGAAATGCCAATCGGTCGGACAGCCGTCGACCGCTTTGTACTGCGCCATCGGCGAGACGACGACGCGGTTCTGCAGCGCCATGCCGCGCAGCCGGAACGGCGCGAACATCGGCGCGCGACGCAGATTGTTGCCCCCGGCGCCGGCCTGGCGCTGGAACCACTCCTCGGCGCCGGCCAGCCATTCGGCATCGCGCAGCCGCAAATTCTCGTGACTGATGCGTTGCGAACGCGTCAGCAGCGAATAGTTGAACTGCACCGGATCGAGGCCGAGATAGCGCTCGACCTCCTCGAACCATTCGAGCGAATTGCGCGCCGCCGACTGCAGCTTCAGCACTTCGGTGCGGCGGGCGTCCTCATATTTGCTAAAGGCGGCCTCGAGGTCTGGCTCGGACTCGACATAGTCGGCCAGCGCCACCGCGCTTTCCAGCGCCAGCTTGGTGCCGGAACCGATCGAGAAATGCGCGCTCGCCGCCGCGTCGCCCATCAGCGCCAGGTTCTTGTAGGACCAGCGTTCGCACAAGACGCGCGGGAAATTGATCCACGCCGAGCCGCGGATATGATTGGCGTTGGTCATCAGCGCGTGGCCGCCGAGATGGCGGGCAAAGATGCGCTCGCAGACGGCAATCGATTCCTGCTGCGACATCGCGCCGAAGCCGAAGCGCTGCCAGGTCTGCTCGCTGCATTCGACGATGAAGGTCGCGGTATCGCTGTCGAACTGGTAGGCATGCGCCCACACCCAGCCATGCTCGGTCTTTTCGAAGATGAAGGTGAAGGCGTCGTCGAATTTCTGGTGGGTGCCGAGCCAGACGAACTTGCATCTACGGATGTCGATATCGGGCTTGAACACGTCGGCGAAGGCGCTCCGCGCTTTCGAGTTCAACCCGTCGGCGGCGACAACCAGGTCGTGCGTCTCCATATATGGCTTGGGATCGGCGATGTCGGTTTCGAAGACCAGCTTGACGCCGAGTTCGCGCGCCCGCCGCTGCAGCAACGTGAGCAGCCGCTTGCGGCCAATGCCGCAAAAGCCGTGACCGGTCGAGACCGTGCGCACGCCGTCATGGATGACGGCGATATCGTCCCAATAGGCGAAATGCTTGCGGATCCAGACGGCGCTGACCGGGTCGTTTTTGGTCAGGTTCTCCAGCGTTTCGGCCGACAGCACGACGCCCCAGCCAAACGTATCATCGGCACGGTTGCGCTCGAACACCGTGACCTCATGCGCGGCATCCCTGAGCTTCAGCGAGATTGCAAAGTAGAGCCCGGCTGGTCCGCCGCCGAGAACCGCAACTTTCATCGTGCGATCTCCTCTTCGCTTCTGTTTGTCGAGTTTACGCCTGAGACGGATTAATTCAAGCTTGAAGTTTCAGGATTGAAACAATCCGCCCCAGAAATCCAGCTTGCCGGCAGTCGGCTTGCGCAGGCCAGGGACGCCCCGGGGCTATTTTTCCGGGTTCTTCGGGCTCCACAGCACCGTCTCCGCATCTTTTTCATAGGCCATGCCATTGGGATAGCTGATCGCTTCCAACTGCAAGCCCCAGGGCGCCTGGAAGTAGAGGATGGTCTGGCCGGCGGCCGGGCCTTCGGTAACCGGCAGCGGCCCCATCCGCGTCTTGACGCCCTTGCCGTCAAGATAGGCTTTTGCGGCGGCGATGTCGTCGACATAGAAGGCGATATGGAAGCCGCCTATGTCGCTGTTGCGAGGCCTCAGGTCCTTCTGGTCCGGCGCGGTGTATTTGAACAACTCGATGTTCGACCCGTGTCCGCAGCGGACCAGGGTGATCTCCTCAATCACCGCCTTGGGATCGACGCCCAGCAGATCCTGCATGAATGTGCCCTTGTCGTCGGCGAACGGGCCGAACGACATCGCCTTCTTGCAGCCAACCACCTCGGTGAAGAAATCGACCGCCTGCTCCATGTCGGGGACGGTGACGCCGGTGTGGTCGTGGCCACGCATGCCGGGAATGGAACTGGCGTAAGCCGTGCCGATGCCTCCCAGCACGGTGGCGGTGAGCACTGCGTAGCGGATTGCATTCTTCATGTCAGTCATCCTCAATCGCGGGACATTTTGCCGGGTGCACGCCCGAGGCCCGCTCTTTAGCGTGCGAATAGGATTGTGTTTCATGCCGGCGCCTTTGCGGCGGGAAGTAGCCAGGCATCATCGATCTCGGGCAGCGGAATGGCGGCGAGCAGATCGCGCGTGTAGCCCTGCTGCGGCTGCTCGAACAAAGCGTCGGTCGCACTGGCTTCGACGATCGCGCCTTCGCGCATGACGATCACTTGCCGGCAGAGCCGCCGGATCACCGACAGGTCATGGCTGATGAAGGCAACGGTCAGGCCCATTTCGGCGGCGAGTTTTTCCAGCAGCGTCAGGATCTGTGCCTGCGTCGACACGTCGAGGCCTGAGACGATTTCGTCGGCCAGCACGAATTTCGGCGACAGCGCCAGCGCGCGGGCAATGCCGACGCGCTGGCGCTGGCCGCCCGACAATTCATGACGATAGCGGCTGGCGAAGCCTTGCGGCAGGCCGACGCGCTGCAATGCCTCCGCGACACGCCCCTTGAGATTGTCGCCAAGCCCGTTCTGCTTGAGCGGTGCTGCGATGATGCTGAAGATGGTGCGGCGCGGGTTGAGCGACGACATCGGATCCTGGAAGATCATCTGCAGATTGCGGCGCAGCGGCCGGAGCTCGGCCTCAGGCAGATGTGTGATGTCGCGGCCGTCGAAGATGACCTTGCCGGCGCTCGGCTCAAGAAGCCGCACTAAGGCGCGGCCAAGCGTCGATTTGCCGGAGCCGGATTCGCCGACGATGCCGGTCACCGATCCCTTTGGCAGGTCGAAATCCAGCCCTTTCAGGATCTCGGCCAAGGGCGCGCGGCCGATCAGCGGCTTGCGCGTCATGTCGGGCAGCGCGACCTTCAGCCCACGCACGGAAAACAGCGGCTCAGCCATGCGGGCGCCTCCAGGCCTGATCGGCGGCGGCGATCTCCGAAGCAAGCCCGGCCAGCACCGCCTCGTCCACCGGCTTCAGCGAAGCGAAGGGGTCGGTGTAGCGTGGCGTCGCGGCCATCAGCGCTCGCGTGTAGGGGTGCTGCGGAGCGGCGAAGAGAGCGGCCGTTTCGGCCTCCTCGACCACCTTGCCGGCATAGAGCACCGAGACCTTCTGGCTGATCTTGGCGACGACGCCGAGATCATGGGTGACGAACAGGATCGCCGTGCCGTGCTCGCGCTGCAGCTGCGCGATCAGCCGCAGGATCTGCTTCTGCACGGTCACGTCGAGCGCCGTGGTCGGCTCGTCGGCGACGATCAGCCTTGGTTCGGCCGCAAACGCCGCGGCGATCAGCACGCGCTGGCGCATGCCGCCGGACAGCTCGTGCGGATAGCATTTGAGGACACGCTCGGGGTCGCGGATCTGCACCTCGTCCAGCAATTGGCGAATGCGTGTATCGGCCTTCTCACCGCTCCAGCCGAGGATGCGCACCAGCCGGTCGGTCATCTGCGGGCCGATGCGGCGTGACGGGTTGAGCGCGGTCAGCGGGTCTTGCGGGATCAGCGCGGTGCGCGCGCCGATCAGCGTGCGCCTTGCCTTTGGCTGAAGCTTGCCGAGGTCCTCGCCCTCCAGCAGCATGTCGCCTTCGACGATGCGCACGCTCGAGGGCAGCACGCCAAGCACCGCCTTGCCGATCATCGTCTTGCCGGCGCCGCTCTCGCCGACCAGCGCGCGCACCTCGCCGGGCTCGACGGCGAGCGACACCGAGCGCAGCACGCGCAAGCCATTAGGCAGCACCGCGGTAAGGCTGCGTATGTCAAGGCAGGGTTTCGCCAGCGCGTTCATCGCAGCACCGGATCGAAACGTGCCCTGAGACCTTCGCCGAACTGGCTGAACGACAGCACTGTCAGGATCAGCGTGACCAGCGGGAACACCAGCACCCACCAGGCCTGATGGATCGACAGGCGGCCCTCGGCGATGATGCCGCCCCAGGTTGGGTCGTCGGTCGAGATCGACAGATTGACGAAGGACAGGATCGCCTCGACGATGACGGCAATGCCCATCTCCAGCGACAGCAGCGCGACGATCGACGGCACCACATTGGGCAGCACTTCGCGCAGCATGATGCCGATGCGGCCGTAGCCGGCGATGCGGGCGTTCTCGACATAGTCCATGCGCGACTGGCCCAACGTCTCGGCGCGGATCACCCGGCAGAAGCGCGTCCAGTCGATGACGGCAATGGCAATGATAACCGAGCTCAAGCCGGTGCCGAGCACTGCGACCAAAAGGATGGCAAACAGCACCGGCGGAAACGCCATCCAGACATCGACGATGCGCGAGATGATGCGGTCGGCCCAGCCGCCGAAATAGCCGGCGATCAGCCCCAGCGTCGAGCCGACCAGGCAGGCGGCAAGGGCTGCCGCGAAGGCGACGATGAAGGCGATGCGGGCACCGAAGATCAGCCGTGACAGAAGATCGCGGCCGAGGCTGTCGGTGCCGAGCCAGTAGCCGGGCTCAGCACCGCTCAGCCAGAACGGCGGCAGCCGCTCCAGCATCAAATCCTGCGCCAGTGGGTCCTGCGGCGCGACCAACGGCGCAAAAATCGCGGCCAGCAGCGCAATCAGCAGCCAGCCGCCGGCCAGCCACAGGCGTGCCCGCGAGCCATGTCTCGAAATGCGGGCCTCATCCATGGCGCAGCCTCGGATTGAGCAGGGCGTACATCATGTCGACGGCAAGGTTGATCAGCACGAACAGCAGCGCGAAGACCAGCACGATGCCCTGGATCAGCGGCAGGTCGCGGTTGATGACGGCATCGATCGCCATGTTGCCGAGACCTTCATAGGAAAACAGCCGTTCGACGATGACCGTGCCGCCGATGAGGAAGGTGAACTGCACGCCGACCAGCGTCAGCGTCGGCAGGGCCGCGTTCTTCAGCGCCTCGCGCAGGATGACCTGCGTTTCCGAAAAGCCCTTTACCCGCGCCAGCACGACGTAGTCGAGGTCGAGCACTTCCTTCAGCGACTGTTTCAGCAGCTGCGAGATGATCGCGGCCAGTGGCAGCGCCAGCGCAATCGCCGGCATCAGCATGTGTGCCAGCAGGTCCCTGGTCAGGTCGAAGCGCAGCCGTACGATGCTTTCGAACAGATAGAATTGCGTGACGAAGGGCAGATCGAGTTGCGGCGACACCCGGCCGGAAATGTCGAAAACCGGCACCAGCACGCCGAACAAAAGGATCAGCACCAAACCCCACAGGAAATCGGGAATCGAGAGCGCCGCACCGCTGGCGATGTCGATGCCAGCTTCGACCGCGGTGCCGCGTTCGCGCGCGCCGAGGATCGCCGTCGTGCCGCCGATCGCCAGCGCCATCACAAGCGCGACGATCGCGAGTTCCAGCGTCGCCGGCAGGCGGTTGAAGACCAGGCCCAGAACATCCTGCCGGAGCGAAATCGAAGTGCCGAAATCGCCCCTGACGACACCTGCCAGCCAGATGAAAAATTGCTGGACGATGGTCTTGTCCAGCCCGTAAAGCGCGCGCAGACGCGCGATGTCGGCATCGGTTGCACCGGGCGGCAGCATCATCGCGATCGGATCGCCTGGCGCGACACGGATGACGACGAAGACGACGACGGCCACGCCGAACAGCGTGATCGCCATCGTCAGAAGACGGATCAGGAATCTTTGCAGCAGCATGGTCGCCCGTGGCGGAAAATGCGCGCCGTCATTCCGGACGGCGCGCGACAAGCCGAAGACTGTCTCAGGCCGGGCTCATCAGCGCCGGCAGAAGTGCGCCCGACACATGCTGCACGACATTGACGCCCTTGGCATGCACGATCGGCTGCGCATACTGGATCAGCGGCAGCACATAGGCCTGTTCGGCGATGTATTTGTCGACGGCCTTCCAGCCGGCAATGCGCTTGGCCTCGTCCTTCTCGCCCCATAGTGGATTGATCATGTCGATCAGATCCTGACTGTCCCACACCGAATGCGGGCTCGGGCCATACATGGCAAAACCGGTCGAGGTGGTCGGGTCGCCGATGGCGTTGCCCCAATTGTAGAAGGCCGCCGGCGCCAGCTTGTCGGCGGCGCGCAGCTCGTAGTGCTTGGCGATCTCGTAGACCTCGATCGTCGCCTCGATGCCGACCTTGCGCCACATGCCGACGATCGCCTGGATCATCTCGTAGTCCTTGGGCTTGAAGCCCTTGGTCGTCTGTATCGTGAACTTGACCGGCTTTTCCGGCGAATAGCCGGAGGCGGCCAGCAGTTCCTTGGCCTTGTCCGGATTGTGCTCCACCTTGATCGACGCATCGTAGGCCGCGTATTCCGGCGTCTCCAGCGTATCGATGGGCTGGCCGTAACCGCGCAGCAGCCGGTCGACCAAAAGCTTTTTGTCGACGGCCATCACCGCTGCCTGGCGCACGTTCTTGTCCAGCATCACGTCGATGTCGTTGAAGAAGATCATGCCGATGTCGGAAACGTTCTTGCACGAGCCGGCAAGTCCATCCTTGGCGATCAGGCGGTCATATTCCTCATAGGGGATTTCCAGCGTCACCTGCGAGGAACCGGACTCGATCTCGGCGACGCGGCTCGCCGCATCGGTGACGAACTTGATGGTTACGTTTTCGAAGGCCGGCTTGCCGCCCCAGTAGTTCGGGTTGGCCTTGAGCCGCAGGAAGGCGTTGCGCTCGAATTTGTCGACCATATAGGGCCCGGTGCCGATCGGGGCTTTCTCAAAACCCTCGGCGCCGACCTTTTCGTAATAGGTCTTCGGCATGATGTAGCCGGTCAGGAACGACATCCACTTGAAATACACCGGGTCGAATTGCACGACGTCGCCGGTGATCTTGTTGCCGTCGATCTTGAAGTTGTTGACGTTCTTCCAGACGAACTGGATCGGGTTGCCGGTCTTTTCATCGCCCGCCCGCTGCAGAGACCAGACCACGTCTTCGGCCGTGAATGGCGAGCCGTCATGCCAGGTGACGCCCTCGCGCACCGTCATCATGATCTTGCTGCGACCCTCGTTCCAGCCCCATTCGGTGAGCAGGCCGGGCGCGAAAGAAAGATCCGGCTTCTGCGGGATGAACTGGTCGAACACCGACTGGTACAGACCCTGGATGGTCGGGTTGACCGCCGAAGGCCCGGTGGTCGGGTCCCAGGACGGCAAATTGACATTGTAGGCGATGGTCAGTTCGCCGGCAGCCTTGGCGATTTGCGGCAGGCCGAGCGCCGTGGCGCCAAGTGCGGCCGCGCCATATCCGAGCAATTCTCGTCTGTTGATTGTCATGGTCGTTCCCCTGTTGCTTTTATGCGCGGTGTCGTTGTCAATCGGTGGGTTCAGGCTCCTTGGGCAACCGCGCCTTGTCCTCCTTCACCCTAGATGAAAAATGGAGCCTACCTCCCGCCAAGTTGTTGCGCGAGCATGAAGCCCGACGCCGCCCCGGTGCCGGCGCCGGGCCATGTTGCCGCCCCGGTCAGGTGCAGATTGCCGACCGGCGTGTTCCAGCCAGCGTAACCGCGCGCCGGCCGGAACAGGAAATTCTGCGCCAGATGATGGCTGCCGCAGATCTGGTCGCCGCCGACAAGGTTCGGGTTCTCGCGTTCGAGGTCGATGGGCGAGAACACGGCGCGGCCGAGGATCTTCCGACGAAGGCCGGGCGCATGGCGCTCGATAATGTCGAGGACGCGCTCGGCGTAGTGCTCCCTAGCCTCGTCCCAGTGAGCCGCCGCTATCGTGCCCGCCGCATCGCCTGCAATCTCGGCTGGCAGCATGCGCACCTGCACCCAAAGTACGTGCTTGCCGTCCGGCGCGCGCGAGGGATCGACGGCCGTCGGCTGGCCGACGACCAGCACCGGTTCGTCCGGCAGCACCCCTGACATCGCCTGCTGATAGGTCCGCGACATGGCATCGAGCGACGGCGACAGATGCACATAGGCGAACTGCCGAAGCTCGGCGCCGGCGCGCCAGTCCGGCAGGTCGTCGAGCGCCAGATGGATCATCAACGTCCCCGGCGCGTGGCGGAATTTTTTCACGGCCGTGTCGAAGCCGGTGTCGCCCGATCCGTTAGGCAACAGTTTCCCGGTCAGCGCCTTGGGCGCGACACCGGCGATGACGGCCTTGGTGGCTGTGTGGGTCTCGCCGGAAGCGAGCCGCACGCCGGTTGCTTTGCCGGCCGAAATCGTGATCTCGGCGACGTCAGCCCCAGTGACGATCTTGCCGCCGGCCGCCGTGAGCATGCCCGACAAAGCGCGGATGATGGTGTCGGCGCCGCCTCTGCCGAGCACCATGCCGAAGCACTGGTTGGCCATGGATTCGAGGTAAGGAAACACCGCGCCGCCGGCGATATCGGGGGCGAAGTCGAGATGCATGCCCCAGGGGGCGAGCGTTGCCCTGATATGCGGTGACTGGAAAGTCTCCTCGAGCCAGGCGCGGGGTGAGGAAAGCAGCAATCGACCGGTATCGAGCGCGCCGCCAATACCCTTCTTGCGCCACAGGTTCCAGGCGGTGCCGGCGAGCCCACGGCCGCTCATCGGCGAGCCCAGCAGCCGGAACAGATGCTCGGCCTCCGCCGGGAATGCCGCAACCAAACGGCGCCATGTCTGTGCGTCGGCGTCGGAAAAAGCGGCCATGCGCGAGGCGGTCTTCTCCAGGTCGCTGCTGACGCCGAACCAGCGACCGTCGGGGAAGGCGCTGGCAAAACAGTCGGCCACCGGCACGAATTCAAGCCCGTGGGTTTTCAATTCATTTGCATATTTCTTGTGAAAGGCCGAGCCGGCGAACAGGCTGAGATTCATCGCGCCGAAATCGTGCCGGAAGCCCGGAAGCGTCAATTCACGCGTCTGGACGGCGCCGCCGATTGCTGCATTGCGTTCGAAAACCGCTGTTTTCCAGCCCTTGAGCGCCAGATGCGCGGCGCATGCCAGACTGTTGTGGCCTGCCCCGACAAATATGGCGTCGAACTCGCTCACGCCCCGTCCCATTTCCTTTATGCTTAAAGATAATTGCAGATGCATATGTTTTCGTCTAGTAGGATATTAAGGGCCGCGAGAGCCTTCAGCACCATCGAGAAAGAGGGAACAGAGACCATGGACACACAACAACTTCTAGGCGAAGTCGCCGGCCAGCTGCTTTCAGGCGCCATCCAGGTGGTCGACCTGACGGCGCCGCTCGGGCCCAACACGCCACTGATCAAGCTGCCGCCGGAACTGGCGGTCGACACGCCGAAGATCGAGATCCACGCCATCTCCGCCTATGACAAGAATGGCCCGTGGTGGGCGTGGAACTGGCTCAAGCTCGGCGAGCATTCGGGCACGCATTTCGACGCACCCAACCACTGGATCACCGGCAAGGATTATCCGGACGGCGCCACCGACACCATTCCGGCGCAGAACTTCGTCGGCCCGGTCAACGTCATCGACTGTTCGAAGCAAGCGGCAGCCGATCACGATTTCCTGCTCACCGTCGATCACATCAAGGCATGGGAAGCCGAACATGGCGCTATCAACCCCGGCGAGTGGGTGGTGATGCGCACCGACTGGTATAAGCGCAACGGCTCGGAAGCCGAGTTCCTCAACGCCAATGAGACCGGACCGCACACGCCTGGCCCGACCGCCGAAGCCATCCAGTATCTGATTAGCAAGGACATCAAGGGCTGGGGCAGCGAGACGATCGGCACGGATGCTGGAAAAGCAGGGGGAATGGAGCCGCCGTTCCCGGCGCATAGCCTGATGCACAAGGCCAACCGCTACGGCCTCGCCAGCCTCTGCAACCTCGACCGGCTGCCGCCGAAAGGCGCGATCCTGATCGCGGCGCCGCTCAAGATCGAGCACGGCACCGGCAGCCCGATCCGCGCGTTGGCGTTGGTGCCAAGGCAATAGGGTAGCTGCGGTCTTCGGGAGAAGATCATGTGCGGAAGTGGCACTGTGGTGACGGAGTGGGAGCGGCAGCCTTGCAAAGCTGCGGCTCTACGGCGCCGTAGAGCGCCAATCTCTGCAATTGAACTCCTGCCGGCTAGGAGCACGCATCGATGAGCGCTCCCGATCACATCGTCGTCGGCAGCGGCATCAACGCGCTGGTCTGCGCGGCGATGCTTGGCGGCAAGGGGGCGAAGGTGCTGGTGCTCGAGCGCAACGACCGCATCGGCGGCTGCATGCGCACCGAAGAAATCACCGCGCCCGGCTTCATCCACGACGTGATGGCGACGACCTTTGTCCTGTTCATCACCTCGCCGGCCTATGCGGCGCTGGGCAAGGATCTGGCGCGGCACGGCCTGGAGTTTTGCAACACCTCCACGCCGACCGGTGTGCTGCGCCCGGACGGCAGCCATGCCGTCCTGCGCACCGATCGTATCGCCAATGTGGCGGCGATCAATGCGCTTGCCGCGGCCGACGGCGACCGGCACGCAAACGATGTCGGCGAGATCGAGCGCAACGCCGGTCTGCTGTTCGGACTGCTCGGTGGCAGCCTGTGGTCCTACCCGACGGCCAGGCTGCTGGCGGGTGAAGCCTGGCGGCGCGGCCCGCGTGGCCTTGCCGCCTTTCTCGGCAGCGCGCTGGTGCCGGCGCGCGGTTGGCTGGAAAGCACCTACCAGTCGGAAACCATGCGCGCGCTGTGGGCGCCCTGGGTGCTGCATGCCGGCCTCGGGCCTGAGGACGCGTTCTCCGGCCAGATCGCCAAGGTCATCGCCTTCGCGCTTGAGGCGGCCGGCGCGCCGATCGTCAAGGGCGGTGCCAGGAATCTGCTGGCCGCCTTCGAAGCCCTGATCAGGGAACGTGGCGGCGAAATCCGCACCGGCGCCGACGTCGCGGCTATTGTCCAAAGCGGAGGCCGCGCCGCCGGCGTGCGGCTGGCTTCGGGCGAAACGATCAACGTGAACAAGAGCGTCATCTGCTCGGTCACGCCAACCCAGCTCTACGAGCGGCTGCTCGGCGACGCGGCGCCGAAAGCCGACGTCGAGGCAGCGCAAAAATACCGCTACGGCAAGGGCAATTTCCAGATCCACTATGCCTTGGACAAGCCGCCGGCATGGCGCGGCGAGGGCCTGGACAAGGTCGCGCTGCTGCATCTGACGCCGGGGCTCGACGGCGTCTCGAAGGCCTGCAACGAAGCCGTGCGCGGCATGCTGCCGGAGGTGCCGACCATGTGCGTCGGCCAGCCGCACGCACTCGACCCATCGCGCTGCCCGGACGGCAAGGCGGTCCTGTGGCTGCAATTGCCCGAGGCGCCACGGCATATCAAGGGCGATGCCGCCGGCAAACTGCAGACACCGGTGGACGGCCACTGGACCGAGGCGCTGCGCGAGGCCTATGCCGACCGTGCCGAAGCGATCCTCGCCAGCCATATCGAAGGATTCAAGGACAGCATCATCGCACGCCGCGCCTGTTCGCCGGCCGACCTGGAAGCGATGAACATCAATCTGGTTGGCGGCGACCCCTATGGCGGTTCCTCGGCCATCGATCAGTCGTTCCTGTGGCGGCCGTTCAAGACGAGCCGCAATCACGCCACCGGGATCAAGGGCCTCTACCATATCGGCGCCTCGACCCACCCCGGCGCCGGGCTTGGCGGCGGCTCCGGTTTCCTGCTGGCGGGGAGGCTGTGATGGAACAGAAGGTTGAAAAGCGCCAGCGCATCTCGACCCTGGGCCAGATCGGCTTGCAGCAGTTCGCGCCCTATCTGATGAACCGCATCATGGGCCGCTACAACGCCACTTTGCGTGACAATTTCCGCAGGCAGGGCCTGACCATTCCGCAGGTGCGTACGCTGGCCGTGTTGTCGGTCACCGATGGCGTCACCGTCAACGATCTCTCGGTCTATACCGTCATCGAGCAGTCGACCTTGAGCCGGACGCTCGACACGCTGGAGGGGCAAGGGTTTGTGCGGCGCGAGCAGGGGGTCACCGACAGCCGTATCCGCCATGTGTTCCTGACCGACGATGGCCGCGCCGAGTTCGCGCGCGCCTGGCCGGCCATGCACGACGCTTTCGAGGCAATGTTCGACGATGTCGACGATGCCGAATACGCGGCGCTGATCGCGACATTGCAGAAGATGCTGAAGAACATTCGCAAGCACGACATCTGATCTTACGCGCCGCCATCGGGGCGGTAACGGAAGGAGCCCAAAATGGCCGAACGGTCTTTTGCCAAGGAAGTCGAAAAGCTCAGGCTCGGCACCGGCGAGGAGTTTTCCGGCGAAGGCATTCTCGCCATCACCAAGGCGCTGCTGCAATGCGGCGTCGGCTATGTCGGCGGCTATCAGGGCGCGCCGATCAGCCATTTGATGGACGTGCTGGCCGACGCGCAGGATATCCTGGGCGAGCTCGGCGTGCATTTCGAGGCGAGCGCCTCGGAAGCGACCGCCACCGCCATGCTGGCGGCATCGGTGCACTATCCGATCCGTGGCGCGGCCACCTTCAAGTCGACGGTCGGCACCAATGTCGCCTCCGACGCGCTCGCCAATCTCGCTTCCGGCGGCGTCACCGGCGGTGCATTGATCATCGTCGGCGAGGATTACGGCGAAGGCTCCTCGATCATGCAGGAGCGCAGCCACGCCTTTGCCATGAAGAGCCAGGTCTGGCTGCTCGACCCGCGACCGAACCTGCCGTCGATCGTCAAGGCGGTGGAGGACGGCTTCGAGCTGTCCGAGGTTTCCAACACGCCGGTCATGCTGCAGGTCCGTATTCGCTGCTGCCATGTCCACGGCCATTTCATCGCCAAGGACAACAAGCGCCCGGCAATGACTGTGGCCGATGCGCTCGAGGCGCCGCGCCGCGACACCGGCCGCATCGTGCTGCCGCCCGCGTCCTTCCTGCACGAGAAGGAAAAGGTGCAGAAACGCTGGCCGGCGGCGGTGGATTTCATCCGCACCAACAAGATCAACGAATTCTTCGGCCCGGAGCACGGCGCAGTCGGCATCGTCATGCAGGGCGGCATGTACAATTCCGTCATCCGGGCGCTGCAGCGGCTCGGCCTCGCCGACACCTATGGCGATACCGACGTGCCGCTCTATGTGCTCAACGCCGTCTATCCCTTAGTCGACGACGAGTTCCTGTCTTTCTGCGAAGGCAAGGACGCCGTTCTCGTCGTCGAGGAAGGCCAGCCCAACTACATCGAACAGGCCTTTGCCGCGATGCTGCACAAGGCCGGCCGCGGCACCAAGCTCGTCGGCAAGGAACATCTGCCTATGGCCGGCGAATATACCGGCCAGGTGATGCTCGACGGCATCGGATCGTTCCTGCGTTCCACCATCCCGCATCTGCTGCCAAGCGAGGTCCGCGCGCCGAACAAGATCGGCGACGGGCTCGACACCGCCGACCTGATCAACGTCGTTCCGGGCCGGCCGCCCGGCTTCTGCGTCGGCTGCCCGGAGCGGCCGATCTTCGCCGCCACCAAGCTGGTCGAACAGGAGTTGGGCAAGCACCACATCGCCTCCGACATCGGCTGTCATTTGTTCTCGATCATGCCGCCTTTCGAGCTCGGCGCCACCACCATGGGCTACGGGCTGGGACCGGCCTCGGCCTCGGCGTTCAATTCGCCCGATGCCAAGCGCCGCTCGATCTCCTTCGTCGGCGACGGCGGCTTCTGGCACAACGGCCTGACCTCCTCGGTCGGCAATGCCGTGTTCAACAAGAATGACGGCGTCATCGTCATCGTCGACAATTTCTATTCGGCCGCGACCGGAGGGCAGGACATCCTGTCGTCCCGCGCCGGCAACAAGACCAAGTCGACCAAGCACCCGATCACCGAGGCGGTGAAGGGCATGGGCGTCAAATGGCTGCGCCACATCGACCGCACCTACGACGTAACCAAGATGCAAGACACGCTGCGCGAGGCGCTGACGACGGACGAGAAGGGCCCGAAAGTCATTGTCGCCTCGTCCGAATGCATGCTCAACCGGCAGCGCCGCGAAAAGCCGCTGGTCGACAAGGCGATCAAGGGCGGGACGCGCATACTCAAGCCGAAATTCGGTGTCGACGAAGATATCTGCACCGGCGACCATGCCTGCATGCGGCTGTCCGGCTGTCCGTCGCTTTCGGTGAAGTCGCTCGACGATCCGTTGCGCGACGATCCGGTGGCGCATATCGACCAAAGCTGCGTCGGTTGCGGCAATTGCGGCGAGGTCGCCGATGCGGCGGTGCTCTGCCCGTCCTTCTACCGCGCCGATGTCGTGCACAATCCGAGCCGCTGGGACCGTTTCCTTGAAGCCGCGCGTCGCGCCACGATCGGTCTCTTGCAGCGGCGCCGTGAAAGCCGGCGCCTGATATTCGCCGATGCTTGACGCCGTTCCATCAACCCGTTCAAAGGCCGGCGCGCCGGACGACGAGCGCGTCATCAAGCTTGCCGTGCTGGCGGTCGGTGGCCAGGGCGGTGGCGTGCTGGCCGACTGGATCACCGACGTCGCCGAGCGAAACGGCTACGTCGCGCAATCGACCTCGGTCGCCGGCGTCGCCCAGCGCACCGGCGCCACCATCTATTATGTCGAAATGTGCCGCGACACCGGCCGCCTGCCGGTCTTCGCGCTGTCGCCGTCGCAGGGCGACGTCGACATCCTGATTGCCGCCGAGTTGATGGAGGCCGGCCGCGCCATCATCCGCGGCTTCGTCACGCCCGAGCGCACCACGCTGATCGCCTCGTCGCACCGCATCGCCGCGGTCTCGGAGAAGATCGAGCCCGGCGATGGCCGCGCCTCGTCCTCGAAGGTGCATGCCACGGCGGAAGCCGCGGCCAAGCGCTTCATCGCCTTCGATATGGAGAAGATCGCCGCCGACAATGGCTCGATGATCTCGGCCAGCCTGCTCGGTGCGCTGGCCGGCTCCGATGCCTTGCCGTTCAGTCGCGAAAGCTATGAGCAGGCGGTCAGTGCCGGCGGCCGTGGTGTCAACGCCAGCCTCGCCGCCTTCGGCGTCGCCTACGATCGGGCGCGCGGCATCGCGAGTGCGCCTTCGGGCGACAAGACTGCAGGGCCGGCGGCCGCTGAAACCGGCTCGGGCGCCGCGACAGAAGTCAGCGGCCCGGAAAGCCTGTTGAAGGGCTGGCAACAATTGGCGGCGCGCGTCGCCACGCTGCCTGTACCCATGCGCGACATGGCGCTTCGCGGCCTGAAAAAAGTGGCCGACTATCAGGACGTTGCTTATGGCGGCGAGTATCTCGATAGGCTCGACAAGGCAGTCGCGCTGGACGATGCCGAACACGACTACGCGCTGTCGATCGCCGCCGCCAAGCATCTGGCCAACGCGATGTGCTACGACGACATGATCCGCGTCGCCGACCTGAAGACGCGCTCTAGCCGCGACCGACGCGTACGCCGTGAGGTTGGCGTCAAGGACGGCTCGGTCCTGCAGGTGACCGAATATTTCCATCCGCGCATCGAGGAATTCTGCGGCACGCTGCCGGCTGGGCTCGGCAGCTACATCGAGGCGCGGCCGAAGCTCGCCGCCTTCCTCGACCGCCGCATCAACCGCGGCCGCCATATCCGCACCGACAGTTTTGCCGGCTTTGCCGCATTGTGGTTCATCGGCGGCCTGCGCCGCTGGCGCCGCCGGCTGCTGCGCCACAAGGTCGAGACCGCCCATCTCGAGCGCTGGTATGCGCTGGCGCTCGGCCATGTCGGCCAGGACTACGCGCTTGGCACGGAGATCCTCAACTGCCGCCGGCTGATCAAGGGCTACAGCGACACCCACGCCCGCGCCCAGTCGAAATTCGACCGGGTGCTGTCGGCGCTCGACCTGCTTAAGGGCCGTCCGGACGCCGCCGACTGGATCCGGCGCCTGCGCGAAGCCGCGCTGAAGGACGAGAAGGGCGACATGCTCGACGGCGCGCTGAAGACGGTGGCGTCGCTGGGCGACACCTCGCCGAGCTGAGGCGCTCGTTCGACCCGGCGACAACTCAGTCTGTCGTCCGTGTCGCCTTCGACGCGGCAGTCTGCACGGCAATTCTCAGGCCAATGATCTCGGCGATCGCCGCCTCCAGCACCAGGACGATCGTTTCCTTTGCCATATCATCGAAATTTTCGGCGACATAGCTCAGGTCGCTTAGGACATCGTCTTCCTTTTCCATTTTTCTCCCCCTGTTGAACGTCAGGCCGGAACCGCCGACGATGAGATGTTCGCCGTGAGTCAAGATCGCAGCGCGGAAAGCGGGCGTATTTCCTTGTTTAGCATTCAAGCCCAAATAAGTTTCTGCGGGGCGGGCCCTACGCAAGCGATTCTAAATGCTGGGAAATTGTTGGTGCCGCTTAGGTGACTCGAACACCTGACCCCATCATTACGAATGATGTGCTCTACCAACTGAGCTAAAGCGGCCCGGGAAGCCGAGCTTCCAAGCTGGGCTGCGTGATAGACCCAACCGGCCGCGAATTCAAGATGGCAGTCGCGATTTCAGGACGAGGCAATTCGTACCGCCTCCGGCCGGGCGCAAGGGCAGCCGCCGCGCGGATCTGCCGTTGGCCGCGTGATGCCGTCCCGTCCGCCACGTTGGCCGTGGCGGGAAAATCAGCGAAAAATGTTGATTCCTTTACCGAAAACCGCCGAAATGAGCTTTGTGCCCCTCGGCAAGGCAGAATGCGGCCGCTCGCTTGTTGATTGATTGGTCGCCTGCGGCTAACGATCATGGCAATGTGAGTGAAATTGCAGAGGGAATTCGCTTGGACGCGATCGAAAAAGCGATCCGCAATGCCTTCGAGAAAGGCAATGCCGACGACCGGGCGTTTCGCGAGCGGGTCTATCGATCGGCTTTCGCGGCACTCGACCGTGCCCTGCAGGCCAATCCAAACGTCACCGTGGAAGTCGCCATCAAGCGGCGCAAGGCGGTCCAGGCGAAGATCACCGAAATCGAATCGGAATTCCTGCCGGCGGTTGCCGACGTCGCCGCGCCGACCGACAGTTTGGAGGCAGCACCGGAGGTGGAGCCCCCGGCCGAAGCTGAAGCCGCGCCGTCGCCCGATGTCGTCGTTGACGGTCCGGCGCAGCCGCCCGAATCCGATGCGCCGCGGTCGCGCGTCCTGCCGGTCGTTCCCGACATCATGCCCGATGCGCCTGTTGCCGAGGCGCCGGTGATCGACATGGGGGCCTCGGTTCCGACCGAAGCCGACGCCGAAACCGACGACGCGGAAGTGACGCCCGACCGCGACGACCGGCGGGCGAGGCGGCGGCGCCTGCCGTTGACCGCGATCTTCTTCGGTGTGACGCTGCTCGCAGCCGCCGGCATCGGCCTTTATTTCGCCAACCAGACTGGCGTCTTCAAATCGGCGACCGAGCTCGACACGGCGCCGCCGGAAGCGCCGCCAACGGTCGACGGCGATGATTTCACGCCGGACGACACCGCTTCGCCGCCGAAGCAGGGCGAGGCGGACCAGGCGCACGACTGGATCAACGTCTTTTCGCCGGGTGACCCGACGCAGGTCAATGCACCGTCGGACGCCAAGGCCGACGTCATCCAGGACGAAAGCGGTTCCTTCCTGCGCATCCGCTCGGGGGCATCCGGCTCGGCCATCAGCTTCGACGTCGGACAAGGCGTGCTGGAAAAACTAGCCGGCAAGCATGCCACATTCGACATCATCGCGCGCTCCGAGGAGGGGCAGGAGACGCAGATTTCCGTCGATTGCAATTTCGGCGAACTCGGCGACTGCGGCCGCAAGCGCTATGCGGTCGGTCGCGAGCGCAATGAATATCTGTTCGACGTGCGCTTTCCCGACAAGCGTCCGGGTGCTGCCGGCACCATCGCCATCAATTCCGACTTCGACAAGCAGGGCAAGTCGGTCGACATCTACGAGATCCGCGTTTCAGTCGTTCCCTAAAGCACGTCGCGTTCGGACCGGCCTCATGCGACGCGCTTTAGGTTCTTATTTTGATGCATGTCGTTACCGCAAAACCGCTGCACACTTTTTGCGCGACATGCATTAACTATCGAGCAGCGCCTGCAGCGTCTCGATGCGGTCGGCTTCTGCCACCGGCTTGTCCCAGCGCAGCCGCGAAATGCGCGGAAAGCGCATGGCAACGCCGGATTTGTGCCGCGTCGAGCGGTTGAGCCCTTCGAAGGCTACCTCAAGCACCAGCCCGTTCCTGCGGTCGGCACGCACCGAGCGCACCGGGCCAAAGCGCTCGATCGTATTGTCGCGGACATATTTGTCGATCTGCCTCAGTTCTTCGTCGGTGAAGCCGAAATAGGCTTTTCCCACCGGCACCAGCTCTTCCGATCCTTCCGGCCCGGACCAGACGCCGAATGTGTAGTCGGAATAGAAGCTCGAGCGCTTGCCATGGCCGCGCTGGGCATACATCAGCACCGCGTCGACCGTGTGCGGATCGCGCTTCCATTTGAACCACGGGCCCTTCGGCCGCCCGGCCACATAGGGCGAATCCCAGCGCTTCAGCATGACGCCTTCGATGACCGGATGCAGCGGCTTGCGGCGCAATTCCTCGAGTGCCTGCCAGTTGGTGAATTCGACCAGCGGCGACAGATCGAAGCGGCTCGGATCGAGTGTCCTGACGAAGGCCTCGAGCCGGCCGCGCCGTTCGCGGAAGGGAAGTCCGCGCACATCCTCGTCACCAATCTGCAGCGCATCGTAGCAGCGCATGAAGGCGGGGTATTGCTGCTGGATCTTGGGTGACACGCTCTTGCGGTTCAGCCGCTGCTGCAGGTCCGAGAACGTGCCCGTCGCCTGCCTGGGGTCACCGACCAGAAGCTCGCCGTCGAGGGCGCCTGAAAAATCCATCGCCTCCGCAAGATCCGGAAAGGCGCCGGAGACATCGTCACCGGTGCGCGAATAGAGCCGGCGAATGCCGCCTTCGCAAACCGCCTGGACGCGGATACCGTCCCATTTCCATTCGGCCGCGTAGTCGGCCGGGTCGAGCTTTTCGAGGTCGCCGTCGCCGACGGCGTTCGACAGCATCACCGGCCTGAACAGCGCCAGCGCCGTCTTCCTGGGTTTTTCGGCCTTGCCTTCCAGCCAGGCGAACAGCCCGGTATAAGGCGGCGTCAGCCCGTGCCAGAGTTCCTCGATCTCGGCGATTTCGACCTTGCCGAAATCGGCCAGCGCCTGCTTGGCAAGCCGCGCCGAGACGCCGATGCGCAGGCCGCCGGTGACCAGCTTTATGATGGCAAAGCGCGCCGAAGTGCTGGCGCTGTCGAGCAGCCGGGCCAGCACCTGCGGCCCGTCGGAACGGCTCGCCGCCTGCAGCTTCGCCACCACCTCGGCCAGCGTCGGCGCGTGGCTCGCAATGTCGACCGGCGCTCGCGGCCAGACCAGCGACACGGTCTCGGCCAGGTCGCCGACATAGTCGTAGGAATAGCCGAACAGCACCGGATCCATGCGCTCGACGACCAGCGTCCGCAGCATCGCCGGCTTGATCGCGGCGATGGACAGATCGCCGGTGATGGCAGCCAGCGCCAGCCCGCGGTCCGGATCCTCGACGCTGCGGAAATAATCGGTCAAAAGCGTCAGCTTGCCGTTGCGCGACGGCGTCAGCACCAGCCGGTCGAGAAGCTCGGCGAAGCGGTTCATGAGCGGCGCGCCAATGGGAAAGGCTTGCGTTCTGTCGCGCCCCCCTCTGTCCTGCCGGACATCTCCCCCTCAAGGGGGGAGATTTGCTGTCGCGACTGCTTTCGCCAATTTCCAACGTTGCAGGATGAGCGGCAAAACCAAAGCTGCCGATCTCCCCCGTTGAGGGGGAGATGGCCGGCAGGCCAGAGGGGGGCGCCGTAGAGCGCCGTACCGGCGATTGCTGGATCCAAAAACACCATCAATCGCCCTCGTCCTCATAGCCGACGAGATGCAGCGGCCGGGCGGCAATGCCTTCGAGCTCGCACCAGCGCACCAGCGCCTCCTCGCGGCCATGCGTTACCCAGATTTCTTCGGCGCCGGTCTCCTTGATCGTTGCCGTCAACTCGTCCCAGTCGGAGTGATCGGAAATGATCAGCGGCAGTTCGACGCCGCCCTGCTTGGCGCGCTGGCGGATGCGCATCCAGCCTGAGGCGAAGCACGACATCGGATCGGGAAAACGCCGCGCCCAGCGATCGGCGAAGGCGGATGGCGGGCCGACGACGATGGCGCCGGCAAAGTCGCTTTTTTGGCCGGTCTCGACGGTCGCCGGTTCCAATGTGCCGAGATCGATATTCTGGCTCTGGTAATACTCGCTGAGCTTGGCCAGCGCGCCGTGGATGTAGATCGGCTTTTCGTAGCCGGCATCGCGCAGCAGCCGCATGACGCGCTGCGCCTTGCCCAGCGCATAGGCGCCGACCAGATGCGTGCGCTCGGGAAACTGCTCGGTCGATTTCAGCAGCCGGGCGATCTCCTCGGTATCGGGCGGATGCCGAAACACCGGCAGACCGAACGTCGCCTCGGTGATGAAGACGTCGCATTTGAGCGGCTCGAACGGCTCGCAGGTCGCGTCCTTCTGGCGTTTATAGTCGCCGGACGCGACGATGCATGTGCCCTGATGCGCGACCTTGATCTGCGCCGAGCCCAGCACATGGCCGGCCGGGTGAAAGCTGACGGCCACACCGCCAAGCGCAATCGTCTCGCCGAGCACGGCGGCTTGCGTCGTTCCGGCAAAACCTTCGCCGTAACGCAGCCCCATAATATCGAGCGTCTGCTGCGTCGCCATTACCGAGCGGTGGCCGGAGCGGGCATGGTCGGAATGGCCATGCGTGATCAGCGCCCGGTTGACCGGCCGCACCGGGTCGATGAAGAAATCGCCGGGCGGGCAATACAGCCCTTCCGGCCGGGGATGAAGCAGGTCGCTGGCGCGCATGGCCCCAAGATAGGCGCTAATTCCGGCGCGGGAAGCCTGTTGTAAGTCACTGCTGACTCCAGCATAGAGCGCAAGCCGGCTGCAAACACCCGGCGGAACTCGACCACGATGAAACCGCTCCAGACCTCGTCCGGCGATTTGACCGCCGACCGCCGCGCCGACTATGCCGAAATGCTCTATGCATCCGGCGATCATGCGGCAGCCGCGGAATTGCTGCTCGGCGCGCTCGAACTGGCGCCGCAATGGCCAGCCGGATGGTTCCGCCTCGGCGAGATGCAGGAAGCGGCGGGCGCGCCCGATCGTGCCGCGCAGGCCTGGACGACGGCGCTGCGGCTCGACCCGGCGGACAGGCTCGGCGCGGTGCTCAAGCTGCAATTGATCGGCAGGGCAGCGGCGGCCCAGGCGCCGCCCAGCGCCTTTGTCGAGACGCTTTACGACCACTATGCCGGGAGCTTCGAGGGTGAGCTGGTCGACAGGCTCGGCTACCGTCTGCCCGAATGCCTCGACCGCGCCATCCAGGCAGCACGGCCGGGCCGGTTTTCGCTGGCGCTCGATCTCGGCTGCGGCACCGGCCTCATGGGCCAGAAGCTGCGGCCGATCGCCGATCGGCTGGAGGGTTACGACATCTCGGCCGGCATGCTGAGGCAGGCGCACGCCAAAGGCGTCTACGATCTGCTCGTCAAGACGGACCTGCAGGATTTTTGCTATTCTGGCCCGAAAGCCGATCTGGTGACGGCGGCCGATGTGTTCATCTATGTCGGCGCACTCGACAAGGTGGTGAACAAGATTGCCGGAATGCTTGCCGGCGGCGGTCTGTTTGCGTTCTCCGTCGAGACGCTCCCGGGCGGAGAATCGTCTGACAGCGCCGGCTTCGCCCTGCAGCCGTCGCGCCGCTACGCGCATTCGCAAGGCTATGTAGAGCGGGTTCTGGATGCCGACGGCTTTTCGATCCTGTCGCTGCAGGCAACGATCATCCGGCAGGATCGCCGCGAACCGGTCGAAGGGCTGGCCGTAGTGGCAAGCTTGCTTTCCGGCAGCGTAAAATCTGGCTAAGACTTCTGCCGCTGCGCATGAGAAGCCGCAGCTGCGAAAGACAAGGAGCACGTTCATGCGCTGGAACATGACGGTCTTGGCATCTTGCCTGGCGATGGCCGGCTGCGTCGGCAATTCGATGTCCGAACGGCAGGACGAAAACGTCCAGTCCTCGCTGCTATATGACAAGGTGCCTTGCGATCAATTGCTGGCGCAACGAAACGGCCTGGCGCAGCAATATCATCTGCCGGTGGACACCAAGCCGTCCTTCTCCAACCCGGCGACGGGCTTTGGCCCGTTCACGCCGGATATGCGCTCGAAAGCCAAGCGCGACGCCGACCAGGCAAGCGGCAAGATCGACGCCATGAACCGGTCGATTGCCCGCCGCGAATGCGGCAAGCCGGCCAAGCAGAACAAGCTCGGCCTGACCTGACCGGAACCTAATCCGCCACCTTCCACTGCTCGCGCGAGGCGCTGGCGGGATAGACGCCGAGAATGCGCATTTCACGCGAGAAAAAGCGCAACTCGTCGAGTGCCAGCTTCACCAACGGATCGTCGGGATGGCCCTCTATGTCGGCGTAGAACAGCGTCGCTGTAAACGCGCCGAGCTGGTAGCTTTCCAGCTTGGTCATGTTGATGCCGTTGGTGGCAAACCCGCCCATCGCCTTGTAGAGCGCCGCCGGCACGTTGCGGACGCGGAAGATGAAGGTCGTCATCATCCTGGCGTCGGCCGAGGGACGTTCGGCCCATTGCTTGTTCTTGGTCAGCACGACGAAGCGGGTGACGTTGCTGTCGGTGTCCTCGACATTCTCTTCGATGATGTCGAGCCCGTAGAGCGTCGAGGCCAGCGCCGGCGCCAGCGCGGCCATGGTGCGGTCCTTCATCGCGGCGACCATCTTGGCGGCGCCCGCGGTGTCGCCGGCCACCGTCGCCTTCCAGCCGTTCTTGCGTATGTATTTGCGGCATTGGCCGAGCGCGTGGATGTGGCTGTGCACGGTCCGGATCTCGTCGCGCCTGACGCCGCGCAGCACCATCAGTTGGAAGTGGATCGGCAGAAAGTATTCGCCGATGATGTGCAGCTTCGATTCCGGCAAGAGGTGATGGATGTCGGCGACGCGGCCGGCAATGGTGTTCTCGATCGGGATCATCGCCAGATCGGCCTTGCCGGTTTCGACCGCGTTGAAGGCGTCCTCGAAGGTCGGGCACGGCAACGGCTCCATCGACGGGAACATGTTGCGGCAGGCGGTGTCGGAATTGGCGCCCGGCTCGCCCTGGAAGGATATTTTGTTGGTCTTTTCAGGCATGCGCAGTGTCTCGGGATTGGGGGAGGAATTTCTTAGTTGGAAAGGAGCGCCCTGGCGCGTTCGAGATCGTCCGGCGTATCGACGCCAAGCGGCACCGACTGCACGATCTCCGCATCGATGCGCATGCCGGCCTCCAGCGCCCGCAATTGCTCCAGCCGCTCGCGGCGCTCCAGCGGCGACGGCCTCAGCGCAACGAAGCGTTCTAGTGCGGCGCGGCGATAGGCATAGAGGCCGATATGATGGTAGAGCGGGCCTTCGCCCCAGGGGGCGGTGGCGCGGGTGAAATAGAGCGCCCTGAGCCGTGTCGCCGAGAGTGGCGAGCCGACCAGCTTGACGACATTCGGATTGGTCTTTTCCTCGTCGCGGACGATCTCGACGCAGAGCGTGGCGATATCGACCGCTGCGTTCTCGAAAGGCTTCAGCGCGGCGCCGATAACAAGGGGGTCGATGGTCGGCAGATCGCCCTGCACATTGACGAGGGTCTCGACGCTGTTGCCGGGGTCGAGAATGGTCAGCGCTTCGAAGATGCGGTCGGAACCGGTTTCGTGGTTCGCCCGCGTCATCACCGCCTCGAAACCATGCGCGCGCACCGCCTCCGCAACGCCTTGCGTATCGGTGGCGACGACCACCCGGCCGAGCCCGGCCTCGGCAGCACGGCGGGCGACGTGGACGATCATCGGAGTGCCGGCAATGTCGGCCAGCGGCTTGCCCGGCAGGCGTGTCGAGGCCATGCGGGCCGGGATCAGGATGAGCGTGGACATGAGGCGGGCAAAGGGCTCGAAAAAGAGGAGGACAAAAGTGGCAAAAGGTCTCACTGGCAGCGCCCTTATAGGTGTTGCAACGCCGGAGCAAAAGACCTAGTTTCCGCGCGATTTGGCCGGTTCCACCGGGTGGATCACGATACCGACGGACGGAGTGGACGGATCGGTCCGCCGGAAAAGGGAGCCTGGGGCGTATGGATTCCAACGAAGTCAACAAGTTGCTCGCCGGTCTCCTCGGAACCGTGTTCATCGTCTTTTCCGTTGGCATCGTGTCCGACGCGCTGTTTGCCTCGCCGGCGCCGGAAAAGCCCGGCTTCGCCATCGAGGCGACCGAGCCCGCCGAAGGCGGCCCGGCCGCTCCCGCCGCGGCCGTGAAGCCGATTGCCGAGCTGCTGACCACTGCCAACGCCGAAGCGGGCGCCGCCATCTTCAAGAAATGCCAGGCTTGCCACTCCGGCGAAAAGGGTGGCCCCAACAAGGTCGGCCCCGATCTCTGGGATATCATCGACCGTCCGGTCGCCGAGCATGAGGGCTTTGCCTATTCGGCCGGCATGAAGGAGTTCTCCAAGGGCGGCAGCGAGAAGTGGACCTACGACAATCTCAACCACTTCATCACCTCGCCGAAGAAGTTCGTGAAGGGCACCGCGATGGGCTTCGCCGGCCTGCCGAAGGATGAGGACCGCGCCAACGTCATCGCCTATCTGCGCACGCTGTCGGACAATCCGAAGCCGCTGCCGGCGCCCGGCGCCTCGGCCGAAAATGAGCCCGCCAAGCCGGCCGAAGGTGCGGCCCCTGCCAAGCCGGCAGAAGGCGCGGCGCCAGCCGCTCCGGCCGCACCCGCAAAATAACAAAACCGTAATGACATAATCCTTGAAAAAGCCGGGTTCAGCCCGGCTTTTTCGTTAGGAAAAATGCATAAGCGACGACAAAGCCGCTCGGTTGCGGTTTTCAGCGCCGCCAAATGATCTAGATTGGGCCCAGACGCTATGGTGACGGCGCTATATCGCGAAGAGGAGAACGCATGACGGTTGGCCGAGCGCGGACGCTTCTGAAATCGGTGCTGATGCTGGCTGCCTTTGCCGGCGGCCTGCAGGCGGCCTTTGCGGACGAATGGCGCACGACCTCGTCGCTGATCGGCGAATCCAAATACGGCGACAATTTCCAGCATTACGATTACGTCAATCCGGATGCACCGAAGGGCGGCACAGTGAACTCAGTGGTGCTCGGCACGTTCGACAGCTTCAATCCTTACATCGTGCAGGGTTCGCCGGCCGCCGGCTTCGCGCAGTTCGGCGGCGGCCTGCTCTACGACACGCTGATGGAGCAGGCGACGGACGAGGGCAGCACCAGCCATACGCTGATCGCCGACGGCTACAAATATCCGGCCGACTATTCCTCGGCGACCTACCGGCTCGATCCACGGGCCAAATGGCATGACGGGCAGCCGATCACCACCGAAGACGTGATCTGGTCGTTCCAGGTGCTGAAGGCCAACAGCCCGATGTACAGCCGCTATTTCGAAAACGTCACCGACGCCGTCGCGGTGTCCGACCGCGCGGTCGAATTCCACTTCAGCCAGAAGGGCAACCGGGAGCTACCGAAGATCATCGGCGATCTCGTTGTGCTGCCCAAGCACTGGTGGGAAGGCACCGACGCCAACGGCAAGAAGCGCGACGTCACAAAGCCGACGCAGGAGCCGCCGCTCGGCTCCGCCGCCTACAAGATCGCCAGCTTCAAGCCTGGCTCCGAAATCATCTGGCAGCGCGTGCCCGATTACTGGGCGGCCAAGCTGCCCGTAAAAATCGGCCGCGAGAATTTCGACAGGCAGCGTTTCACCTATTTTCTCGACGACAATGCCGCCTGGCAGGCCTTCACCAAGGGCGGACTGGACGACATCAAGCCGGAGAACAGTTCGAGGCGCTGGAACACGGCCTATAATTTCCCGGCAGTTCAGGCCGGCGACGTCATCAAGAAGGAATTCAAGACCGCGTCGCCCGAACCGATGCAGGCCTTCATGCTCAACACCAGGCGCCCGCTGTTCCAGGATAGCCTGGTGCGCGCCGCGCTGATGTATCCGTTCGATTTCGAGACGATGAACCGGACCCTGTTTTTCGGCTCCAACACCCGCACCAGCAGCTATTTCCAGGGCACTGAACTGGCGTCGAGTGGCCTGCCGCAGGGCAAGGAACTCGAAATCCTCGAGCAGTACCGCGACAAGCTGCCGCCTGAAGTCTTTACCCAGGAATTCAAGCTGCCGGTCTACGACAACCCGCAGGCTGAGCGCAAATACCTGAAGACCGCGGTCGATCTGTTCGCCAAGGCAGGCTGGATCATCAAGGGCGGCAAGATGGTCAACGCCAAGACCGGCGAACCGTTCAAATTCGAGATCCTCGGTTGGAACGACACCGACCAGGTCATCGCCAGCCCGTATATCGCCAATCTGCGCAAAATCGGCGTCGACGCAACGCTGCGCCTGATCGACCAAACCCAGTATATCAACCGAGTCACCCACTTCGACTTTGACGTGGTCACTTCGATACTCGGGCAGTCGGACTCTCCCGGCAATGAACAGCGCGATTTCTGGAGTTCCAAGGCCGCCGATTCGCCGGGATCGCGCAATTACGCCGGCATCAAGAATCCGGTCGTCGATGCGCTGGTCGACCGCATCATCTTTGCCACCGACCGCGATGATCTGGTTGCCGCCACACATGCGCTCGACCGGGTGCTGCTGTGGAACTACTATGTCGTGCCGCAATATTACCGCGCCGTGGTTTGGCTGGCCTACTGGAACAAGTTCGGTATGCCGGAGAAACAGCCCGCCTATAGCGGCGTCGACCAGAATTCCTGGTGGATCGACCCGGACAAGGAAAAGGCGCTGGCGGCCAAATACAAGAGCGGCAATTGATGGCAGCGCTGCCTCGTCGCGACTTCCTGGCCCTTGGCGGTGCTGCCGCCGCTGCGGCACTGCTGCCAGGCCGAGCTTTCGCCGCCATTCCGACCGGCGTGAAACTGCACGGGTTGTCGGCTTTTGGCGATCTCAAATACGGGCCGGATTTCACGCATTTCGACTATGTCAATCCAGACGCTCCCAAGGGCGGCCGGATGAATTTCGGCCCGCCGAACTCCACCCTCAATCAGAGCTTTCTGACTTTCAACACGTTGAATTCGCTGGTGTTGAAGGGGGATTCGCCGCCGCGCACCGAGCTCTGCTTCGATTCCCTGATGGCAAGGGCAGTCGATGAGCCGGATGCGGTCTACGGCCTGCTTGCCGAATCCGTTACCTTGTCGCAGGACCGCAACGGCTTCCGCTTCAGCCTGCGGCCACAAGCGCGCTTTCATGACGGCTCGCCGCTGACGGCTGAGGACGTTGTCTTCGCATTGAACCTCTACAAAGACCGAGGACACCCGAACCTTTCCCAAGCGCTGCGGCATATGACGGATGCGGCCGCAATCGATCCGCTTACAGTCAGCCTTACCTTCAACGGCCAGCAGTCCGCGCAGAATATCCTCGCCATCGTCGTAATGCCGATCGTGTCCAAAGTTTTCTACACGGCCAATGATTTCGACGCCTCGACGATGACCCCACCGCTCAGTTCCGGACCGTACAGAGTGGGGCGGGTGGTGGCCGGGCAGACCATCGAATATGAACGCGTCGCCGACTATTGGGGCCGCGATCTGGCCGTGAACCGCGGCAGCTACAATTTCGACCGTATCCGTATCGATTTCTACCTTGATCGCCAGGCAGCCTTTGAAGGGTTCAAGAAAGGGGATACGCATTTTCGCGAGGAGTTCACCGCGCGGGTATGGGCGACCGGCTACGACTTTCCAGCGCTGAAGGATGGCAGGGTCGTCAAACGCGAATTTCCCGGCGAGAAAACGCCATCCATGCAGGCTGTCGCACTCAATCAGCGCCGTCCGCAGTTCCGCGACATTCGCGTGAGACAGGCAATCGCCTATTGCTTCGACTTCGAATGGACCAGGCGGGTTCTGTTTTTCGACTCCTACGAGCGTTCGCAATCGAACTTCGAGCGGTCGGATTACAAGGCCAAGGGCCTACCCTCACCCCAGGAATTGAAACTGCTGGAGCCGTTTCGAGCCGAGTTGCCGCCGGAGACCTTCGGCGATCCGGTGATGCAACCCGTCTCTGACGGTTCGGGCCACGACCGCAAGCTGCTGCGCGAGGCTTCGAGACTGCTTGCGGAAGCCGGCTGGAAGCGAACGGGCAATTTCCTCGTCAATGAAAAGGGCGACCGGCTGCGGGTGGAAATGCTGGCCGAGGACGATGGCCTCGTTCGCATCTTCCTTCCGTGGTCCGAGAATATGAAGGCGATCGGCATCGACGCTTCGGTCCGCCAAGTCGATTCGGCGCAGTTTGAAGCGCGGCAGAGCAATTTCGACTTCGACTTCAACATGCTCGCATGGTCGATCGGAGCGACGCCAACCGCCGATGGTTTGGAGATCCTCTATGCTTCCCGGATGGCGAAAACGCCGGGGATGCGCAACTATCCGGGCACGGAAAGCAAAGCCATCGACGCGCTGATCGAGGCAGCCGGCAAGGCGCAGAGCCGGATCGAACTCGTCACAGCGCTCAACGCGCTCGATCGGGTCTTGCGCGCGCGGCTAGACTGGATTCCAACATATCATCTGGCGAATCACCGGGCAGCCTTCTGGGACATGTTCGGCTTTCCCGCTCAAAAGCCGGATTACGACTTTCCGGTCGAGACGCTGTGGTGGTTCGACAAAGACAAGGCGGCAAAAATTGGCAAAGCCTGAGATTTTCGCACAAGCGAGGCAGAGAGCCTGATGGGCGCCTATATACTGCGCCGCATCCTTTTGATGATCCCGACCCTGTTCGGCATCATGGCGGTGTCGTTCGCCGTCATCCAGTTCGCGCCGGGCGGGCCGGTCGAGCAGGTCATCGCCAGGCTGACCAACCAGGGCGGCAGCGATCGCCTCGGCGGCGGCGGCGGCGATGCCGGCGGCGCCAATGTCGACGTCGCCGGCGACGTCGGCTCGAAATACCGCGGCGCGCAAGGGCTCGATCCGGAATTCATCAAGAAGCTGGAGAAGCAGTTCGGCTTCGACAAGCCGCCGCTCGAGCGCTTCGGCATGATGCTGTGGAACTATCTCCGCTTCGATTTCGGCGACAGCTACTTCCGCGACATCTCAGTGCTCGACCTGATCCTGGAAAAGATGCCGGTGTCGATCTCGATCGGGCTGTGGATCACGCTTTTATCCTACCTGATCTCGATCCCGCTCGGCATCCGCAAGGCGGTCAAGGACGGCTCCACTTTCGACGTCTGGACCAGCGGCGTCGTCATCGTCGGCTACGCCATTCCCGGGTTCCTGTTCGGCATATTGCTGATGGTGCTGTTTGCCGGCGGCTCGTTCTGGGACTGGTTTCCGCTGCGCGGCATCACCTCCGACAATTGGGACCAGCTGTCGTGGCCGGCGCGGATCGTCGACTATTTCTGGCATATGACCTTGCCGCTGACCGCGCTGGTGCTGTCGGCCTTCGCCACGACGACGCTGCTCACCAAGAATTCCTTCCTCGAGGAAATCCGCAAGCAATATGTCGTCACCGCCCGCGCCAAGGGCCTGTCGGAGCGGCAGGTGCTCTATGGCCACGTCTTCCGCAACGCCATGCTGATCGTCATCGCCGGTTTTCCCGGTGCTTTCATCTCGGCCTTCTTCACCGGCTCGCTGCTGATCGAGAACATATTTTCGCTCGACGGCCTCGGCCTGCTCGGCTTCAACTCGGTGGTGCAGCGCGACTATCCGGTGGTGTTCGCCAATCTCTACATCTTCTCGCTGCTTGGCCTGTTCGTCGGGCTGCTGTCCGACCTGATCTACACCTGGGTCGATCCGCGCATCGATTTCGAGCGGAGAGACGTCTGATGGCGCGGACCATGGCCGAAACGGCGCCGGCTCGGATCGCGCGGCCCTTTCTGTCGCCGCTCAACCAGCGGCGCCTGCAGAACTTCAAGTCCAACCGGCGCGGCTACTGGTCGTTGTGGATATTCCTGTTCCTGTTCGTGCTGTCGCTGGTTTCGGAATTGGTCGCCAACGACAAGCCGATCATCGCCTCCTACAAGGGCGAGATCCTGTTTCCGGTCCTGGTCGCTTATCCCGAGGAGAAGTTCGGCGGCTTCTATGCGGTCACCGACTACCGCGACCCGGTGATCCAGGACGAGATCAACGCCAATGGCTGGATGGTCTGGCCGCCGGTGCGCTACTCCTACCAGACCGTCAACAACGCTATTCCCGAAGCAGCACCGACCAAGCCGTCCTGGCTCTACGACAAGAAGACGCGCTGCAACCAGTATCCGAAAGGCGAGGCAGACCCCAATTGCAACGTCGGCAACTGGAACTGGCTGGGCACCGACGACCAGGCCCGCGACGTGCTGGCGCGCGTCATCTACGGCTTCAGGATATCGGTGCTGTTCGGCCTGATCCTGACCGCCGGCTCGGCGCTGATCGGCGTGGCGGCCGGCGCTCTGCAGGGCTATTTCGGCGGCTGGACCGACCTCCTGTTCCAGCGTTTCATCGAGATCTGGTCGGCGATCCCGGTGCTGTATCTGCTCTTGATCGTCGCCGCCATCCTGCCGCCCGGCTTCTTCATCCTGCTCGGATTGATGCTGCTGTTCTCCTGGGTGGCACTGGTCGGCGTGGTGCGGGCCGAGTTCCTGCGCGCCCGCAATTTCGAATATGTCAACGCGGCGCGCGCGCTCGGCGTATCCAATGTCACCATTATGTTCCGGCATCTGCTGCCCAACGCCATGGTGGCGACGCTGACCTTCCTGCCCTTCCTGCTCAGCGGCTCGATTTCGACGCTGACCTCGCTCGACTATCTCGGCTTCGGCCTGCCGCCCGGCGCCGCCTCGCTGGGTGAGTTGCTGAAGCAGGCACAGCGCAATCTCAACGCGCCCTGGCTCGGCATTTCCGGCTTCGTCGTCATCTCGCTGATGCTGTCGCTGCTGGTCTTCGTCGGCGAGGCCACCCGCGACGCCTTCGATCCGCGCAAGACGTTCAGATGAGCGACACCCCGCTGCTCTCGGTCCAGGATCTCAGCGTCGCCTTCACGCAAGGCGGCGACCAGTCGATCGCCGTCGACCATATTTCCTTCGACCTCGCCAGGGGCGAGACGGTGGCGCTGGTCGGCGAATCCGGCTCCGGCAAGTCGGTCACCGCGCTGTCGGTTCTGAAGCTGCTGCCCTATCCGACCGCCAGCCACCCGTCGGGAAAGATCCTGTTCCTCGGCGCCGACCTGCTTGCCGCCGACGAGAGAGACCTGCGCCGCGTGCGCGGCAACAAGATCACCATGATCTTCCAGGAGCCGATGACCTCGCTCAACCCGCTGCACACGATAGAGCAGCAGATCGTCGAGGTATTGAAGCTGCATCAGGGCCTGGGCGATCGCAAAGCCAAGGCGCGCACGCTGGAACTTCTGCACGAGGTCGGCATCCGCGAACCGGAAAAACGGCTCGACGCCTATCCGCACCAGCTTTCCGGCGGCCAGCGCCAGCGCGTCATGATCGCCATGGCGCTGGCCAACGAGCCTGAACTTTTGATCGCCGACGAGCCGACGACGGCGCTCGACGTCACCGTCCAGGCGCAGATCCTCGAGCTGCTCGCCGGCCTGAAAAGCCGCAAGAACATGTCGATGCTGTTCATCACCCACGATCTCGGCATCGTCAGGAAGATCGCCGACCGGGTCTGCGTGATGACCAAGGGCAAGATCGTCGAGACCGGCCCGACCAAGGAGATATTCGCCAATCCGCAGCACGCCTACACGCGGCATCTGCTTGCCGCCGAGCCGAAAGGCAAGCCGCCGGCGGCCAACCAGGCCGCCAAGCCGGTGATGGTCGGCAAGGACGTCAAGGTCTGGTTTCCGATCAAGAAGGGCTTCTTCCGGCGCACCGTCGACAATGTGAAGGCGGTCGACGGCATTGACGTCACCGTGCGGGCCGGCCAGACGCTTGGCGTCGTCGGCGAATCCGGCTCAGGCAAGACGACGCTCGGCCTGGCGCTGGCCAGGATGATCTCGTCGACCGGAAACATCCAGTTCGACGGACGCGGCATCGATCAGCTGTCCTTCAACGAAATGCGGCCGTTGCGGCGCGAGTTGCAGATCGTCTTCCAGGATCCGTTCGGTTCGCTCAGTCCGCGCATGTCGGTCGCCGAGATCATCGAGGAAGGGTTGAAGATCCATGAGCCGAAGCTGTCTCCTGATGCGCGCGACGAGCGTATCGTCGACGTGCTCGGGGAAGTCGGCCTCGATCCGGCGACGCGCAACCGCTATCCGCACGAATTCTCCGGCGGCCAGCGCCAGCGCGTCGCCATCGCGCGCGCAATGGTGCTCAACCCGCGTTTCGTCATGCTGGACGAGCCGACCTCGGCGCTCGACATGAGCGTGCAGGCGCAGGTCGTCGACCTCTTGCGCAGCCTGCAGGCCAAGCACGACCTCGCCTACCTCTTCATCAGCCACGATCTGAGGGTCATCCGCGCGCTCGCCAACGAAGTCATCGTCATGCGCAACGGCAGGATCGTCGAGGCCGGTCCTTCCGAACAGATTTTCGGCAACCCGCGGACCGACTATACAAAGGCGTTGATCTCGGCCGCCTTCAAGATCGAAACGGCGCCGGTCGGCATCGTCAGCGAGTAGATTTTCGCCAGAGATCATGCACAAAATCAAAACGCTGCCGCGCCTTGCGCGTCGGAACGCGAACGCTGTTGGTAAAAAGGGAAAAACAATCCACAATGGAAAAAGGCCGCATCCTGCTTGCCCTCACCGGTATTCATCCGCTGCGCTGGCGCGAACTGCTGTCGGCGGAGCGCGAGGTGGTGCTCGAGCCGAATGGCGCCGGCGATCCCTCGATTACCTATGCTGTGGTGTGGAAACAGCGGCCGAACCTGTTGTCGTCGCTGCCCAATCTGCGCGCCATCTTCTCGATCGGCGCCGGCGTCGACCACATCTTCGCCGATCCCACCTTGCCCGACGTACCGGTCGTTAAGGTGGTGGCCGACAACCTGACCCAGTACATGACCGAATACGTCGTCTGGCGGGTGCTCGACCACCATCGCCAAGGCATGCTCTACCGCGCCCAGCAGCAGAAGAAGATCTGGCATGAACCGCAGCAGCGGCCGGCCAGCGACATCTCGGTCGGCATTATGGGGCTCGGCACGCTTGGCCGCGCGGCGGCATCGGTGCTGTTGTCGCTCGGCTTTCCCGTCAATGGCTGGTCGCGCAGCGATCGGCCGATGCAAGGTGTCTCGACTTACGCGGGCGAGGCCGGCCTGATCCCGTTCCTCAACGCCACCGATATCCTGGTGGTGCTGCTGCCGCTGACGCCAGAGACGCACGGTATCATCAACCACGGCGTGCTGAAGGAGCTGCGGAAGCGCAACGGCCTCGGCGGCTCAGTGCTGATCAATGCCGGGCGCGGCAGGCTGCAGAAGGACGCCGACATTTTGCGCGCGCTGGACGACGGCACGCTGAAGGAAGCCAGCCTCGACGTGTTCGAGGTCGAGCCGCTGCCGAAGACCAGCCCGCTATGGAGCCACCCCAAAGTGTTCGTGACGCCGCACGCGGCCGCAACCTCCGATCCGGTCCACCTGGCGCCGATCATGCTGCGTCAGATGGATGCTTTCGAGCGCGGCGAAGCGCTGGAAAATGTGGTGGATCGCGACGCCGGGTATTGATTTGTTAGAGCGCCGCTTTCCAGTCTCAGCCCCAGCCGAGCGGCACGTAGTCGATCTCCATAAACGCCTCGACTTCCGGGATCCAGCGGTCGCGGACGAAGGCGACGTGATCGGGATGGTCGTTGTAGCCGGAATAGGCCCGCTGATCGGCGAACTCCATCGAGAAGCCGAAGCGGTAGTCGTTCTTGGGACTGACCTGCCGCAACTGCTCGAAATGCGTGACGCCCTTTATCGCCGTGAGAATCCTCTTGGCGTCGGCGAGGAACCGTTTTTCCTCGAGCGAATGCGGCGGGTGTTTCAGCGTGAACACGACGGTGTGACGGATCATTTTTTGCTCCTGCGATGTCTTCGTGTCACGCGCTGTCAGCCCAGGCGCGGATGAGGTTATAGGCGATCGCCCCCTTCGGCGGCGTCACCAGGCCGCCCGGATGCTCGCGGGCCAGCATCGAGAGCACCTCGTCGCGAAAGAACCAGCGGCAATCTTCCAGCTCGTTGAGGTCGGGCTGGATATCGTCGTTGAGCGGTTCGCCGAAGCAGCCGATCATCAGCGAATAGGGAAACGGCCAGGGCTGGCTGGCGTGGTAGACGACGCGGCCGAGCCTGATGCCGGCTTCCTCCAGCGTTTCGCGGCGCACCGCCGCCTCGATCGTCTCGCCCGGCTCGATGAAACCGGCGAGCGCCGAATACATGCCGGGCCCGAAATGCCGGCCGCGGCCGAGCAGGCATTTTTCGCGTGTTGCCGTCAGCATGATCGCCACCGGGTCGGTGCGCGGAAAGTGCTCCGTACCGCAGGCCGGGCAATGCCGCTTGTAACCGCCCGCCCGCATCTCGGCTTCGGTGCCGCATTTGCTGCAGAAGCGATGGCTGGCATGCCAGGCGAGCAGCGCCGCCCCTTGCGCCAGCGCGCCGGCCGCTGCTTCGTCGATCAGCCCCTGCATATAGACCGTGCGATAGTCGATCGCCTTGATCGTCTCGGGAAGCTGCTCGGGCTCGACCCCGGCCGGCACCGCCAGCACCGGGCCGCTTTCGGAAAAACCGAGCAGGACGCCGTTTTCGAGCGATGCTTCGAGCGGCCGGCATTCGGCCACGCCGAACCAGGGATCGAATGCGCCTTGCGCAAGCTTCAGATAGAGCCGACCGCCACGCATCAGCAAAAGCCGCGCCGAGGGATCGGCGAGTGCCTTTTCGACGGAATCGTCGGCGCGGTTTTCGGACTGCCGGTCGATAATGTTGCCGGCGAAGCCGACGAACTGGCTCGGCTCGCGCAAGGGCGCGTCAAACAGGCGAAAGCTCATGCAGACTCGGGAAGGTTCAAGATGGACACGGGAGAGGCTTATAGCGCTGCCTTGATCTTTTCCGCAAACTTGCGAAGGTCGGAGCGCTGATAGGGCTCGCGCAGGCCGTGCCCCCACACCGGGCCGGGCCAGCCGGGATCGCCTTCCGAGCGCGCAATGACGTGTACATGCAGCTGGCGCACGATGTTGCCGAGTGCGCCGGTGTTGATCTTGGTGCAGCCGGTCACCCGCTTCAGCGCCAGCGCCACCATGTTGGTCTCGAAGGTCAGCATCGCCTGGTCGAGCGGCGTCATGTCGTGGATTTCCTCGATGCCCGGCCGCTGCGGCACCAGCAGCAGCCATGGCCAGCGGCGGTCGTTCATGACGCGCAATTCGCACAGGCCGAGCCACATCAGCTGTTCGCTGTCGGCTTCCAACTGGGCGTCAAGCGTGAATCCGGCCTTGAGGCCCGGCAGCATCGGCGTTTCCCTCACTTTTTGACGTTTTTTGAACTCCATCGACGCTAGAGCGGCTTCCGAAGGGCCGCAAGGGGCAGCAACCAACATTGGCCGTCGCGGCGCTGATTGTGCGCGAAGAAGTGAGGGCCCGGGCAAATTGCATCAGGTTGGCGCTGCCCCGCCGAGGTCGACGATTTTGATCGCGGCCACATTTTGTTCTTGCTTTGTGCCGGCAGCTATGCTACTAATCTCGCTATGGTGATTATTCGCACCAACGACCCGCCCGCCGAGGCGGGTTTTTGGTTTCAGCTTTCGCCGTCGCTCAAGGCCCCTATCATCCGCACTTGCATTTCATCGCCGGATTGCCGATATGGGGGCTGGGAGGTTGGTGGTGGACGGTCCACTCGCCAACCGGGTCAGGTCCGGAAGGAAGCAGCCCTAACGAGCCCGGAACGGGTCATTGTTCCAGCCTCCCGCCTCTTCGCCTTTTGCCCTGACATTGACGGCGCCAAGCCGTGCGGGCGAAACTATGCGCAGGAATCGGCCGCCTCCAGTGGCAGCCCTTGGAGCTTAACGGGCGAATGAGCGAAGCCGGAAACGAGGCCGGGAAATTGGACAAGCCTGCCGCCTACCGCGTGCTGGCGCGCAAATACCGACCGTCGAATTTCTCCGAACTGATCGGCCAGGAGCCGATGGTCCGCACGTTGACCAATGCCTTTGCCACCGGCCGCATCGCCCAGGCCTGGATGCTGACCGGCGTGCGTGGCGTCGGCAAGACGACGACCGCGCGCATACTCGCGCGGGCCCTGAACTACAAAACATCGACCGTCGACCAGCCGTCCGTCGACCTTGCCGTGCTCGGCGAGCATTGCCAGGCGATCATGGAAGGCCGGCATGTTGACGTCATCGAGATGGACGCCGCCTCGCATACCGGCATCGACGACATCAGGGACATCATCGAGCGTGTGCGCTACGCCCCGGTGTCGGCGCGCTACAAGGTCTACATCATCGACGAAGTGCACATGCTTTCCAACCAGGCCTTCAACGGCCTGCTGAAGACGCTGGAAGAGCCGCCGCCGCACGTCAAGTTCATCTTCGCCACCACCGAAATCCGCAAGGTGCCGATCACCGTCCTGTCGCGCTGCCAGCGTTTCGACCTCAGGCGCATCGATGCGGCAATGATCAAGGCCGACCTTGCCAGGATAGCCGGTCTGGAGGGCATCGAAGTCGAAGACGATGCGCTGGCGATGATCGCGCGCGCGGCCGAAGGCTCGATGCGCGATGCGCAGTCGATCCTCGACCAGGCGATCGCCCATGGCGGCGGCGCGGTTAGCGCCGAAGCGGTGCGTGCTATGCTCGGCCTTGCCGACCGTGCCCGCATCGTCGACCTGTTCGAACATGTCATGAAGGGCGACGTCGCCGCCGCGCTCGCCGAATTCCGCGCCCAGTATGATACCGGCGCCGATCCGGCCGCGGTGCTGACCGATCTTGCCGAGTTCAACCATCTGGTCACCCGCCTGCGTTTCGTGCCGGCGGCCGTCGACGACGCCTCGCTGTCCGAGGACGAGCGCCGGCGCGGCGCCGATTTCGCCAGCACGCTGTCGGTCAAGGTGCTGTCGCGGACATGGCAGATGCTGCTGAAAGGCATTCCCGAGGTGCAGACTTCCAACCGCCCGGTCAGCGCCGCCGAGATGGTGCTGATCCGGTTGGCCCATGCCGCCGACCTGCCGACGCTGGACGAGGCGCTGAAATCGCTGGAGAACGGCGGTACCCTGCCGGGCACTGCGCCGCGCGTGAATGGCACGCCGGCAAGCCCCGGCCCCGCAAACCATGCGCCTGCAAGCGGTGGTGCCGGCGCCGTGGCGCAGGCGCGGATGCCGACGGCCAATGGCGGCGCCCAGACAATGCGCCTGGTCGAGGCCGAGCCGGTGCCGACCAACTTCGTTGCTCCGCCGGAGCCGGCGGTCGAGGCGCCGCCGGTGCCGGTGAAATCGCTGGCCGACATTGTCGCCCTTGCCGACGCCCAGCGCGACATGGCCTTCAAGGTGCTGGTGAAGCGTTGCGTGCGCCTGGTGCGCTTCGAGCCCGGTCGTATCGACGTCAGCCTGACCGACGATGCGCCGAAGATGTTGCTCAATGATTTGACCGCCAAGCTGCGCGCCTGGACGGGCCGCAACTGGCTGGTGTCGCTGTCGAAGGACGAGGGCGGCCAGACCTTGGCCGAGCTGGAATCGACAAAGCGCGAAAACGCCTTCCTCGATGCCAAGAGCGACCCGACGGTCGCCGCCATCCTGGCGCGCTTTCCCGGCGCCAAGATCATCGACGTGCGCATTCCCGACGCGCCGGAAGCCGACGAGGCCGAAGTGCCGGTCGAGCCGCCGGCCGACGACGACGAAACCTGAAACAACCAGCACCAACTGCAAAGGATCGTGCGATGAAAGACCTTCTCGGCATGATGGGCAAGGCAAAGGAAATGCAGGCCAAGTTCCAGGCCATGCAGGATGAGATCGCCACGCTGGAAGCCACCGGGCAGGCCGGCGGCGGCCTGGTCAGCGTCACGCTGACCGGCAAATTCGAGATGAAGTCGCTGAAGATCGACCCGTCGCTGTTCAAGGAAGACGAGGTCGAGATTCTCGAGGACCTGCTTCTCGCTGCCCACAACGACGCCAGGACCAAGGTCGAGCAGATCATGCAGGAGAAGACCAGGGCGCTGACCGCGGGACTGCCGATCCCGCCGGGAATGAAGCTGCCATTCTAAGGCTAGTGCATGTCGCGCAAAAGTGTGCAGCGGTTTTGCGATAACGACATGCATCAAAACAAGAACCTAAAGCGCGTCGCATGAGGCCGGTCGAACGCGACGCGCTAGTCAATCGGTATGCCGTTACAGTGGCCGAAGAGTGCAGCGGCCCAGTGCTCGCTCTACCGCCAGCTGTGTCTATTAGGCAACTCCCCACACTTAATAACGCTTTAGCCATCTTTTTGCCTGAAAGTGTCTCATTCTTGCCGCAACCAGGGGCGGGCTGGCAGCAGAATTGAGGGGACACCTGTTGATCTCTACCCGATGGAAGACGCCGTTGCGGCTCGGCGTCGTTATCTCGCCGCTGTTTTTGGCCGCTTGCAGTCAGACCGCCTCGCACGGCATGTCCAGCCTGACCGATGCCATTACGCCGAGTTTCCTGAGCTCGCGCTCCTACAATTCCACGCCGAAGGAAAAGGAGTGCCTGGAGCGGGCAATGTTCTTCGAGTCCAACCGCTCGAGCCGTGACGGCATGATTGCGGTCGGCACGGTGGTGATGAACCGGCTGCGGTCCGGCAATCACGGCAACACCATCTGCCAGGTCGTCGGCGAGCGCGGGCAGTTCGCGCCGGGCGTCATGACACGGCCGATGAATTCGAAGGCGATGCCCGACGTCGAGGAAGCCGCCGAGGCGGTGCTCAAGGGCGAGCGCAAAGCCAAGCTGAAGAACACCATGTTCTTCCACACCGCCGGCCTGCGCTTCCCCTACAAGAACATGCACTACACCATGGTCGCCGGCGGCAATGCCTTCTATGAAAAGCGCGGCCGCAACTGGCAGCCGCTGCCGGACGAGCCGGTAGTCGCCGTTGCCCACGCCAAGCCGCAAGCGCCTGCCGCTCAGGCCATACTTGTCGCCTCGGCGGAGCCGGCTCGCGAGGTCAAGCCGACATTCGCCAAAGCGACTTATGTGACCGCCGCGGCATCGCAGCCGGCAAAGCAGACAAGAGTGACTGCCGGGATAGCAACCGCGGCGAGGGCGACACCGGAGAAGCCGATGCTTGTAGCGCTGCAAGAGCCAATGCAGGAGCCGGATGCGGCCCGTTTTGGCGGAACCGTGAGCGAGCGGCCTGTCACCTCCTTCCAGGCCGCGCCGGCAGAGCCGACAATGTCGTTCGAGACGACGCCCGAGAACACTGACGCCATCGGCGCGATGATCGCCGGCCAGACCCGGCCACTGGAAGAAAACTGACGGCCCTAGTGGCTTGCAGTCGCTTCGGACAGACAAATACGTGGAGTCGGCGCCGCCCCTCATCGCCCTGCCGGGCACTTCTCCCCGTATAGTGACGGGGAGAAGGGGGACGGCCGCAATCCTGGCGTACATTCTGCAACGATGATGATTGGCGAAACCGTCGATAAGAGCGTTCCTCTCCCCGTCACTATACGGGGAGAGGTCGCCGGCAGGCGGGTGAGGGGCAGCGCCAACGCCCGGAAAAGGGTGACGGGCGAATTCAAGCCTGAAGCGATTGCCCGGTCGCCCGCCTCAGCAGAGTTCCAAAACGCGTTGAAAAATCCTAAACCGGTGCGATGTCGAAGCGAATCGCCGGTCCCGAGATCGAACGCCTGATCCAGCTGCTGGCCAAGGTGCCGGGGCTTGGTCCGCGTTCGGCACGGCGCGCCGCGCTCCACCTCATCAAGAAGAAGGAACAGCTGCTGGCGCCGCTCGCCGCCGCCATGGGCGAGGCGGTCGACAAGGTGCGCATCTGCTCGACCTGCGGCAATGTCGATACCTCGGATCCATGCATGATCTGCACCGACCCCCGCCGCGACCCCACTATGCTCATCGTCGTCGAGGACGTGGCCGACCTTTGGGCGCTGGAGCGGGCGACAGCCATGAACGTGCGCTACCATGTGCTCGGCGGTACGCTGTCGCCGCTCGACGGCATTGGTCCTGATGAGCTAAACATCCGTTCGCTGGTCGATCGCGTCGCCGGCGGCGAAGTCAAGGAAGTGATCCTCGCCGTCAACGCCACGGTGGAGGGCCAGACCACCGCGCACTACCTCACCGACCAGCTTTCCGGCTTCGACATCAAGGTGACGCGCCTGGCGCACGGTGTTCCGGTCGGCGGCGAACTCGATTATCTCGACGAAGGCACGCTGGCCGCGGCACTGAAGTCGCGGACAGTGTTTTGAGGCGAGTTGCGGGGAGAGTGCTTCCGAGATGATTGCGTTCCTTCGCGCCCCCCTCTGTCCTGCCCTCTTTGCTACCACTTGGCATCTCCCCCACGAGGGGGGAGATTGGCTGTCGCGCTGGCTTTCGCCAACCTCCAGCGCCGGAGAAAAGGCGCCATCGTCAAAGCTGCCAATCTCCCCCCTCGTGGGGGAGATGTCCGGCAGGACAGAGGGGGGCGCGACAGAACGCCGAACTCGCACACTAGCCTGCCTCTCGTTTCTAGCAGCCCTACTTGGGTTGATCCTCGCCACTCCCGCCTCCGCCGCAACAATCGACGACCAGTTCCACGCCTGGCTCAGCAACGACCTCTGGCCCGAAGCCAAGGCCAAAGGCATCGGCAAGAAAACCTTCGATGCCGCCTTCGACGGCGTCAAGCCGAACCTGAAGCTGCCCGACCTGGTGAAGCCGGGCGAGAAGGCAACGACGCCGCAGAAGCAGCATCAGGCCGAATTCGGTTCGCCGGGCGCCTATTTCGCTGAAAAGATAGTCCGAGCGGTGACCGCCGGCGGCCGCACCCGCGAGGCGACCAACGCCAGGACGCTTGCCGCGATCGAGAAACGCTACGGCGTGCCTGGCGAAGTGCTGCTGGCGATCTGGGGCCGCGAGAGCGGCTTCGGCGCGGCGAAGATGCCTTATGACGCCTTCGAGGTGCTGGGCACCAAGGCGTTCATGTCGACCAAGAAGGAATTCTTCCGCACCGAGCTCTTGGCTGCGCTCGAGATCGTCGAGCGCGGGCTTGCCCCGGTCGGCGCGATGAAATCGTCTTGGGCAGGCGCGCTTGGCCAGCCGCAGTTCATGCCGACATCGTTCCTCAAGCATGCCGTCGATTTCGATGGCGACGGCCGCACCGACATCTGGAATTCGACGCCCGATATACTGGCATCGATCGCCAATTATCTCGTCCATTATGGCTGGGTCAGGGGCCGCGGCTGGGGCTTCGAGGTGACTGTGCCGGACAGCGTCTCGTGCTCGCTCGAAGGTCCGGACCAGGGCAAGAAGATATCCCAATGGGCTGATATGGGCATCAGGCGTGTGTCGGATAAACCGTTCCCGGCGAGCGAACTGAAAGCCGAGGGCTTTCTTTTGATGCCGGCCGGGCGTAGCGGCCCGGCCTTCATCGTCACCCCCAATTTCTATGTGCTGAAGCAGTATAACACCAGCGATCTCTATGCCCTGTTCATCGGCCATGGCGCCGATCGCATCGCCCATGGCGACAGCAATTTCTCGGGCAATTGGGGCGCGGTCGGCGGGCTCTACCGCTCCGACATCGCCGCCCTGCAGCGGGCGCTGGAAGCTAAGGGCTACGATGTCGGCAGCGCCGACGGCCTGCCTGGCTTCAAGACGCGCCGCTCGATCGGCAAATGGCAGGCCAGCAACGGCCGTTCCGCTACCTGCTTTCCCGACGCCGACCTGGTTACCGCGCTGAAATAGCCGGATTTTCGCACCGCCGGTCTGGCCCAATCGACCGTTCTGCAAATGCTCGTTGCCGCGCTCGAAACCGCCGGATATGGTGAACCGGAACCGCACAAAAAATTGCCAAGACAACGGTCCGGGGATCACCGTTCGACGCGGCAAGAAATGCCACAACCCTGAGCCGGGAACTCAGGTCAACAAAAACAGGGAACAGTTAAAATGATGATGGAAAAGTTTGCTCTACGCTCCCGCTTCTTGCTCGCGGGCGCGGCCATGTCCGCGCTGCTTCTGGCCGGTGCGCCTGCCTTCGCGGTCACGCCCGCCGACACGCTGGTCGAGGGTTTCGCCATCGACGACATCATCACCATGGATCCGGGCGAAGCATTCGAATTGTCGACCGCAGAGGTCACCGGCAACACCTATAATCTTCTGGTACGCCTCGACCTCAGCGACACATCCAAGGTCAAGGGCGATCTCGCCGAAAGCTGGAGCGTCTCCGACGACGGCCTGACCTACACGTTCAAGCTCAAGCCCGGCCTCAAATTCGCCTCCGGCAATCCGATCACAGCGGCGGACGTCGCCTATTCGTTCGAGCGCGCCATCAAGCTCGACAAGAGCCCGGCCTTTATTATCGGCCAGTTCGGTATCGATGGCGGCAACGTCACCGAGAAGGCCAAGGCCGTTGATGACACGACGTTCCAGTTCACCGTCGACAAGGCCTATGCGCCAAGCTTCGTCTTGAACTGCCTGTCGGCGACGGTCGCCTCGGTCGTCGATGCCAAGCTGGTCAAGGAGCATGTCGCCGCGGTCACGCCGAGCGCCGACTACAAATGGGACAATGATTTCGGCAATGCCTGGCTGAAGACCGGCTATGCCGGCTCCGGTGCCTTCAAGCTGCGCGAATGGCGCGCCAACGAGGCCGTCGTGCTGGAGCGCAACGACAATTACTACGGCGACAAGGCCAAGCTTGCCCGCGTCATCTATCGCAACATGAAGGAAAGTTCGGGCCAGCGCCTTGCGCTCGAAGCCGGCGACATCGACGTTGCCCGCAATCTCGAGCCGAACGACCTTGATGCCATTGCCAAGAATGCCGACCTCACCACCACCAGTGCGCCGAAGGGCACGGTCTATTACATCAGCCTCAACCAGAAGAACCCGAACCTCGCCAAGCCCGAGGTTCGCCAGGCTTTCAAATATCTGGTCGACTACGACGCCTTGAGCTCGACCATCCTCAAGGGCATCGGCGAGATCCATCAGACCTTCCTGCCGAAAGGCGTGCTTGGCGAGCTGGACGAGAATCCGTTTAAGCTCGACGTCGCCAAGGCCAAGGAACTGCTCGCCAAGGCCGGCCTCGCCGACGGCTTCAGCGTCACCATGGACGTGCGTACCGGGCAGCCGACGACGGGCATGGCGGAATCGATCCAGCAGACGCTGGGACAGGCCGGCATCAAGCTGGAGATCATCCCCGGCGACGGCAAGCAGACGCTGACCAAATACCGCGCCCGCAACCACGACATCTATATCGGCCAGTGGGGCCAGGATTATTTCGATCCGAACTCCAACGCCCAGACCTTCGCCAGCAACCCCGACAATTCGGATGAAGGCAAGACCAAGACGCTGGCCTGGCGCAACGCCTGGGACATCCCGGACTTGACCAAGCAGACCGAAGCGGCCCTGCTCGAGAAGGACGCGGCCAAGCGCGCCGCAATGTACCAGGATCTCGAGAAGAAGATCCTCGATACCAGCCCCTTCGTCATCATCCACCAGCAGCTGGAAGTGGCCGGCCTGCGCAAGAACCTCAAGGGTTTTGCGCTCGGCCCGAGCTTCGACACCAACTTCGTCGGCCCCGTCTCGAAAGAGTGATGCCGGGGAGTGACGCCGGCGGACGCGCCGTATGAGTGTGGCTGAAAGCGAGGTGACGGCAGGGCGCGGCGGCGCCCGCGCCGTTGCCGTGGCCTCATCTATCGCCCGGTTCCTGGTCATCACGATAACGACTTATCTCGGTCTGCTCGCGGTGACCTTCTTCATCGGCCGCGTGATCCCGATCGACCCGGTGCTGGCGGTGCTCGGCGACCGGGCGCCGGCCAACGTCGTCGAACGAACGCGCCGCGAGATGGGCCTCGACCTGCCGCTGGTCGAGCAGTTCTACATCTATGTCAAACATGCCCTGAACGGTGATTTCGGCACCTCGGTGCTGACCACCAATCCGGTGATGACCGATATCCGCCGCGCCTTTCCGGCGACGCTCGAACTGGCGACACTGGGGACACTGATCGGTTCGGTCATCGGCGTGCCGCTCGGCGTGCTGGCCGCCGTGCGGCGCGGCAGCGTCATCGACCAGATCGTGCGCATCATCGGCCTTGTCGGCTATTCCGTGCCGATCTTCTGGCTGGGGCTGCTGGCGCTGGTGCTGTTCTACGCCAAGCTGCAATGGGTCGCCTTTCCCGGCCGGCTCGACGTCGTCTACGAATACACCTTCACGCCGATTACCGGCTTTTACCTGCTGGATGCGCTCTGGCAGCGGCAGTGGGACGTATTTGCCGATGCCTTCCGCCACATCATCCTGCCGGCCTCGCTACTCGGCTATTTCTCGCTCGCCTACATCAGCCGCATGACGCGCTCGTTCATGCTGAACGAACTCACCCAGGAATACATCGTCGCAGCGCGCGCCAAGGGCCTGTCGGAAACGCGCATCATCTGGGGTCACGCGCTGCGCAACGCCGCGGTGCCGATGGTCACGGTGATCGCTCTGTCCTATGCCGGGCTGCTCGAAGGCTCGGTGCTGACCGAGACAGTATTTTCGTGGCCGGGCATCGGCCTCTACATCACCAACTCGCTGCAGAACGCCGACATGAATGCCGTGCTTGGCGGCACGATCATCATCGGCTCGGTCTTCATCGCCATCAATCTATTCTCCGACCTGCTCTACCGGCTGCTCGATCCAAGGACCAAGGCAGGATGAGGACCAAGGCAGGATGAGCACGGAAGCGATTCAAACCCGCCGCGACTGGCTGCTCAGCGAGCGGCCGGCGTCGCGCGTGCAGGCGAGGCTCGGCCGCGCCTATGTGGCGTGGCGGCGCTTTTCCGCCAACCGGCTGGCGTTTGCCGGCCTGCTCATCATCGTCGCCCTGCTGGTGGTCGCGGCATTCGCCGATGTGCTGGCGCCCTATTCGCCGACATTCGGCGACCTCAAGGGCTCGCGGCTCCTGGCGCCGAGTGCGGCGCACTGGTTCGGCACCGACGATCTCGGCCGCGATATCTATTCGCGCATCATCTTCGGCTCGCGCTGGACACTCTACGTCGTCATTCTCGTTGCCATTATCGCCGCGCCCATCGGCTTGCTGGTCGGCACCGTCGCCGGTTACGCCGGCGGCTGGACCGATGCGATCCTGATGCGCATCACCGACATCTTCCTCGCCTTTCCGAAGCTGATCCTGGCGCTGGCCTTTGTCGCCGCGCTCGGCCCCGGCATCGAAAATGCCGTGCTTGCCATCGCCATCACCTCGTGGCCGCCCTATGCGCGCATTGCCCGCGCCGAAACGCTGACGGTGCGCAATTCCGATTATATCAAGGCGGTGCAATTGATGGGCGCCTCGCCGTTTCGCATCGTGCTTCGCCACATCATGCCGCTCTGCATCTCCTCGCTGATCATCAGGGTGACGCTCGACATGGCCGGCATCATCCTGACCGCGGCCGGCCTCGGCTTCCTCGGCCTCGGCGCGCAGCCGCCGCTGCCCGAATGGGGCGCGATGATCGCGTCGGGCCGCCGCTTCGTGCTCGACCAGTGGTGGGTGGCGGGTGCTCCGGGCTTTGCCATCCTCATCGTCAGCCTCGGCTTCAACCTGCTCGGCGACGGACTGCGCGACGCGCTCGATCCCCGAAGTGGCGACCAATGAGTGGCGACCAATGAGCACGCTTCTCGAAGTCAACGACCTGCGCGTTACCTTCCCGACGCGCACCGGCCTGATCGAGGCGGTGCGCGGCGTCTCCTTCTCGCTCGGCCGCGAGCGGCTCGGCATTGTTGGCGAGAGCGGTTCGGGCAAGTCGCAGACCGGCCGCGCCATCATGGGCGTCACCCCGCCGCAGGCCGAGGTGACCGCGAAGACGCTCGCTTTTGACGGCATCGACCTGCTGGCCGCCTCGCCGCGCGAGCGCCGCGCGCTGCGCGGCAAGCGTATCGCCATGATCCTGCAGGATCCGAAATATTCGCTCGACCCGGTGATGAGCATCGGCCGCCAGATCGTCGAGACGCTGCGCACGCATGAGAAGGTCTCCAAGGCCGAAGCCCGCGACCGCGCGCTGGCCATGCTGGAGGCTGTGCAGATCCGCGATCCGGCCCGTGTCTTCGACCTGCATCCGCACGAGGTTTCCGGCGGCATGGGCCAGCGCGTCATGATCGCCATGATGCTGATCGCCGGGCCGGAGATGATGATCGCCGACGAGCCGACCTCGGCACTCGACGTCACTGTCCAGCTCGACGTGCTCGGCATCCTCGACCGGCTGGTCAGCGAGCGCGGCATGGGGCTGATCTTCATCTCGCACGATCTGCGCCTGGTCTCGTCCTTCTGCGATCGTGTCATCGTCATGTATGCCGGCAAGGTGGTCGAACAGCTCAAAGCCTCGGAGCTCGGCCGCGCCCAGCATCCCTATACGCGCGGCCTGCTCAACTGCATGCCCAAGATCGGCGCCGACCGTCACCCGCTGCCGGTGCTCGACCGCAAGCCGGAGTGGGCAGCATGACGGCAGCCCTTTCCGTCGACAGGCTGGAGGTGGTCTTCGACCGCTTCCGCGCGTTGAAAGGCGTCAGCCTCGAGGTCGAATCCGGTGAATCCTTCGGCCTGGTCGGCGAGTCCGGCTCCGGCAAGTCGACGTTGCTCAGGGCAATCGCCGGCCTGGCGCCGGCCGCATCAGGCACCATCGCCGTCAACGGCAAAACGCTCGGCGCGCGTCGCGACAAGGCGTTTTACCGCGAGGTGCAGATGGTCTTCCAGGACCCGTACGGTTCGCTGCACCCGCGCCAGACCGTCGACCGCCTGCTGCAGGAGCCGCTCGCCATTCACGGCTTCGCCGACGGCGAAAAGCGCATCCAGCGGGCACTCGACGAGGTCGGCCTCGGCACCGGGTTCCGTTTTCGCTATTCGCATCAATTGTCCGGCGGTCAGCGCCAGCGCGTGGCGATCGCCCGCGCCCTGATTCTGGAACCGTCGGTCCTGCTGCTCGACGAGCCGACCTCGGCGCTCGACGCTTCGGTGCAGGCGGAGGTGCTGAACCTGCTGGAAGAGATCAGGCGCCGCCGCAAGCTGACCTTCCTGATGGTCAGCCACGACCTAGCCATCATCACCCACATGTGCGAACGGCTGATGGTGATGCAGAACGGCGAGGCGATGGAGAATCTGACCGCGGACGATCTTGTCGAACGCCGTGTCACCAAAGATTATACGCGCAATTTGCTGAGGGCCAGCGAGGGGTTCGTGAGAACCGCTTGAACCTTCTCACGGTGCGCAGGACCAACTGTCTTCGGGAGATTCCCATGCAGCAATGGACGTTCCCAGACCCGCCCAATGTCGCGGTGTTTTTGGATCGGGTCATAATTACCCGCGGCGACTGGATTGCACACGTCTCGCATGACGATGACGACGGCAGTTGGCAATTCCACAACAGCGAAATTGGACCTGTTGACGAAGGCGACATAATGATTGTCAGCTTGCAAAACGTTGTGCAACGGGATGAAAGTATCCTTGCGTTGGCCGACTTGCCGGAAGGCTGGCATGCTTGGCGCGAGTCAAAATCGTCGCCATGGCAGCGCGCCAGGTCGCGCCCTATACCTTCCAACGATAACGAATGATCCGGCAAAGCCTTAAGTCGGACCTTGCACCGGTTCGCCGGTCTCCAAAACGGGTAGCTCGTTCCAGCCTTTCGGCTCCTTGACCTGAACCACGCCGCATAGCGCGCCGGCAGGAACAGCAGCATGATCGCTGCGCCGGCGATAGTGCCGGCCATCATCGCGTAGCTGCCGGACCGCAGGCCCAATCGCCCGCCGCCAGTGCCAACTTGAGGAAAACCTGAAATAAGCCCAGAAGAGTATCAACAGCCATCAAACGAGAGCGGGCGCCGGCCCGGTGAGGGATACGATGACAAATTCAGCCATTTCCGAACGCAAGAGCCAGTCGATTTCGCGCGGCGTCGGCATGACGACTCAGATCTATGCCGATCGCGCCGAAAACTCGGAGATCTGGGATGTGGAAGGCCGCCGCTACATCGATTTCTCGTCCGGCATCGCCGTCGTCAACACCGGCCACCGTCACCCCAGGGTGATCGAAGCGGTCAAGGCGCAGCTCGACCGCTTCACCCACACCTGCTATCAGGTCGTGCCCTATGAGAGCTATATCAGGCTGGCCGAACGGCTGAATGGCATGCTGCCCGGCAAGTTCGACAAGAAGACGATTTTTGTCACCACCGGCGCCGAGGCGGTCGAGAACGCGATCAAGATTGCCCGCAACGCCACCGGCCGGCCGGCGGTCATCGCTTTTTCCGGCGGCTTTCACGGCCGCACCTTCATGGGCATGGCGCTGACCGGCAAGGTCGTGCCCTATAAGGTCGGCTTCGGCGCCATGCCGGCGGATGTCTTCCATGCGCCGTTCCCGGTTGCGCTGCACGGCGTGTCGGTCGCCGATTCGCTGGCTGCGCTCGACCGGCTGTTCAAGGCCGATGTCGATCCGGCCCGCGTTGCCGCCATCATCGTCGAGCCGGTCCAGGGCGAGGGTGGCTTCTACGAGGCGCCGCGCGACTTTATGACCGCATTGCGCAAGATCTGCGACCAGCACGGCATGCTGCTGATCGCCGACGAGGTGCAGACCGGCTTTGCCCGCACCGGCAAGATGTTCGCCATGGACCACCATGAGGTGGCAGCCGACATCACCACCATGGCCAAGAGCCTGGCCGGCGGCTTCCCCTTGGCGGCGGTCACCGGGCGTGCCGAGATCATGGATGCACCGAACCCCGGCGGACTCGGCGGCACCTATGGCGGCAGCCCGATCGGCGTCGCCGCGGCGCATGCCGTGCTCGACGTCATCGACGAGGAGAAGCTCTGCGACCGGGCCAACACGCTGGGCAACCGTCTGAAGCAGCGCCTGCAATCGATCCGCGACGAAGCGCCGGAAATCGTCGATATCAGAGGCCCCGGCTTCATGAACGCGGTCGAGTTCAACGATGTGACGAAGGGGCTGCCGTCGCCGGAACTCGCCAATGCGGTCCGGCTGAAGGCGCTCGACAAGGGCCTGATCCTGCTCACCTGCGGCGTCTACGGCAACGTCATCCGCTTCCTCGCGCCGATCACCATTCAGGACGGAGTCATGAACGAGGCGCTCGACATTCTGGAAAGTTCGATCCGCGAGGCCCGCGCCGCCTGAGCGGCGAGGATATCGCCTAGATTCAACTGCGGCGAAGGCCGAGATAGGTGGCAAGCCGCCGTTCAACGCCCTATGCGAGCACGAAATTCGGCAGTCGAATTGGTGCGTGGAAACGGTTCGGAAGGCAACTGTACACCGAGAAAGGCACAAAGCGGCTCCCACCCTTCGGAGGCCTGATAAGTAAGAAGGCGTTCAGGTGGCAGCGTTGATTTCACGGAAGCGTTATGTGCTTCATAGACAGCGATTGCGTGATCACGGTTATCAAATC